>NZ_JBSGCA010000003.1:0-273405 GCF_053601535.1 Nocardia sp. NPDC004718 | reverse complement strand
CTAGCGACCGCCGCTTGCTCCTTCGTCGCGTACGCGGCGGTCGCTCGGACGCGAGCCATAAGGGGGCCGCGAACACGCCGCGCCGCAGGCGCGGCAAATCGAACACAGCTCACACCCACCAGCGTTCGAGTACGCGCGCGACTCCGTCGTCGGTGTTCGATTCGGCGATCTCGTCGGCGGCGGCGAGGGCTTCGGGGTGGGCGTTGCGCATCGCGACACCGTGGCCGGCCATGGTCAGCATGGGGACATCGTTGGGCATGTCGCCGAACGCGACGATGGTCGATTCGTCCACGCCGAGCCGCTGGGCGACCACCGCCAGCCCCGCGGCCTTGGTGATGCCGGGCGCGGACAGTTCGATGAGCCCGTGCTCGGTCGAGTAGGTGATGTCGGCGCGTTCGCCGATCAGCGGCGCGAGCACCGTGCGCATGTCCGAGCTGCGCGCACCCGGCAGCCGGATCAGCATCTTGATGGCGGGCGCGTCGATCACCTCCTCCCTGGCGACCGAGGTGTCGTCGGGATTGAGCCAGGCGTGCTCGTACTGGGGCGAGCTGACGAACTGGGGCGTCACCGCGTCGTGCGCGCTCTCGCCGACGCGTTCGGCCGCGAGGCCGCAGCCCGGCAAGGCACGTTCGGCGACGTCGGCGAGCCAGGCGAGCGTCGGCACGTCCAACGTCATGCTGACCAGCACCCGGTCGGCGGCGCTGTCGTAGATCACCGCGCCGTTGCCGCACACGCACAGCGGCGCGTACCCGAGCCCCTGCACCACCGGGTCGATCCAGCGCGGCGGACGGCCCGTGGCCAGCACGAACGGCACACCGTCGGCGATCAGGGCGCCCACCGCCGCCTTCGTCCGCGCGGTCACCCGCTCGTCGTGATCGATGAGCGTGCCGTCCACATCGGTGGCGACCATCTTCGGTTTGGGGAGGTGCAGGGGCGTCACCCATTCCATCCTGCCGGACAACCTGCGGCTCGCGCCCGGCCACCGTGCTCGGATGTGCCCCGGACATGCCCGGATGTCGTGTGGCACGCGCGCCGCGAACCACGTCCTTATGATCGGGGGCTAATACCGACGCTGGCCCGTCCAGCCGAAAGACCAGAGGACTGATGACCGGCTTCCTGCTACGACGCGCGCTCAACTATGTCGTGCTGTTGCTGCTGGCTTCGTTCCTGACGTTCAGTTTGGCGTCCCTGACGTTCCGGCCGCTGGACAGTCTCGAACAACGCAATCCGCGCCCGCCACAGGCAGTGATCGACGCCAAAGCCGAGGAGCTGCACCTCAACGACCCGATCCCGGAGCGCTACATCACCTGGCTGAAGGGCATTCCGCACGGTGATTTCGGCACGACGCTGGCCGGTCAGCCGGTCAGCGAGGAGCTGCCGCGGCGGGTCGCGGTGAGTCTGCGGCTGCTGATCGTCGGCTCCCTGGTCGGCACGGTGCTCGGCGTGCTGATCGGCGCGGCGGGGGCGATCCGGCAGTACAAGTTCAGTGACTACTTCACCACGGTGGTGTCGCTATTGATCTTGAGCACGCCGGTGTTCCTGCTCGCGACGCTGCTGAAATACGGTGCGCTGGAGATAAACTCGCTCACCGGATCGCAGATCTTCCTCTACACCGGCGAGACGTCGGCGAACAAGATCGAAGGATTCGGGCCGCAACTGCTCGACCGCATCCAGCACCTCATCCTGCCCACCACCGCGCTGGCCCTCGGTGCGATGGCGGGCTACAGCCGCTACCAGCGCAACGCGATGCTCGACGTGCTGCAGAGCGATTTCATCCGCACCGCCCGCGCCAAGGGGCTCACCCGCAGCAAGGCGCTGTACAAGCACGGCCTGCGCACGGCGCTGATCCCGATGGCTACGCTGTTCGCCTACAGTCTCGGCGCCCTGATCACCGGCGCGACGTTCACCGAGAAGATCTTCGGCTGGCACGGCGTCGGCGAGTGGCTGGTCGACTCGATCAACGCCCAGGATCTGTACGTCGTGGTGACGGTCACCGCGTTCGCCGGCCTGGTCGTGCTGGTGTCGGGTCTGCTGTCCGACATCGTGTACGCGATTCTCGATCCAAGGGTGCGTGTGGGATGACCGAAGCCGAGATCATCGTCCAAGGCGCGCCCGAGGTCGCCGCGACCGGGCGGCGCAAGCTGGTCCTGCGGCGCTTCCTGCGCAACAAACCCGCCGTCGCGGGCGGCATCGTCCTCATCACGCTGTTCGTCGTCAGTTTCGCACTGCCGCCCTTCCTGCCCTACGACTACCAGCAGCTGGACTACACCGCCCTGCTCAAGCCGCCGAGCCCGGAACATCCGTTCGGCACCACCCAGATCGGTCAGGACGTCCTCGCGCAGACCCTGCGCGGATTGCAGAAGTCCCTGGTCATCGGCCTGTGCGTGGCGCTGTTGTCCACCACGATCGCCGCCACCGCCGGTTCACTCGCCGGACTGCTCGGCGGCTGGACCGACCGGGCGATCATGTGGCTGGTCGACCTGCTGCTGGTGGTCCCGAGCTTCATCATCATCGCGCTGTTCGCGCCGCGCACCAAGGGCAGCGGTTCCATTCTGCTGCTCATCCTCCTGCTGTCCTGCTTCGGCTGGATGATCTCGGCGCGGATCGTGCGCGGCCTGACGCTGAGCCTGCGTGATCGCGAATTCGTCCGGGCCGCGCGCTACATGGGGGCGCCCACCCGCACGGTGATCCTCAGCCACGTCATCCCGAACATCGCCTCGATCCTGATCATCGACACCACCCTCACCGTCGGCTCGGCGATCATGGCCGAAACGGGGCTGAGCTTCCTAGGTTTCGGCGTGCAGCCGCCGGACGTGTCGCTCGGCTCGCTGATCGCCGCGGGGACCAAATCAGCGTTGACTTATCCCTGGCTGTTCCTGTTCGCGGGTGGTCTGCTGATCATCACCGTGCTGTGCGCCAACCTCGTCGGTGACGGACTGCGCGACGCGTTCGATCCCGGCGCGAAGCGGGCTCGGTCGAAGAAGAAGGCGAAGGCATGACGACGACGACCTCCACCGCGCCACTGCTGGAGATCACCGATCTGCGGGTGTCCTTCCCCAGCGAGGAGGGCCGCATCGACGCGGTGCGCGGCGTCGACTACACGGTCTCCGACGGCGAAGTGCTCGCCATCGTCGGTGAATCCGGTTCGGGCAAGTCGGTGTCCTCGCTGGCGGTGATGGGATTGCTGCCGGAGCAGGCGCGGATCACCGGTTCCATCCGGTTCCGCGGACGCGAATTGCTCGGTCTGGGCGATCGCGAACTGTCCAAGCTGCGCGGCAGTTCCATCAGCATGGTGTTCCAGGACCCGCTCTCGGCGCTCACGCCGGTCTACCGGGTGGGCGATCAGATCGCCGAAGCCCTGCTGGCGCACGGCAAGGCGAGCAGAGGCGACGCCGCGAAGCGTGCGGTGGAGCTGCTCGACCTGGTCGGTATCCCGGACCCGGAAGTGCGGGCCAAGGCGTTTCCGCACGAATTCTCCGGTGGCCAGCGCCAGCGCGTCGTCATCGCGATGGCGATCGCGAACGACCCGGCGCTGATCATCTGCGACGAGCCGACCACCGCGCTGGACGTGACGGTGCAGAAGCAGATCCTCAATCTGCTGCGCAAAGCGCGCGACATCACCGGCGCGGGCGTCATCATGATCACCCACGACATGGGCATCGCCGCGACCCTGGCCGATCGGGTCGCCGTCATGTACGCGGGCAAGATCGTCGAAACCGCCACCGCGAGCGAGCTGTTCAACGCGCCGCGGATGCCGTACACCGTTGGTCTGCTCGGCTCGATCCCGCGCATGGACGGTCCGCCGCGGCGACCGCTGATCCCGATCGTCGGCGCCCCGCCCGCCATGCACGCGCTGCCGCCGGGCTGCTCGTTCGCACCGCGCTGCCCGGTGTCGATCGGCGAATGCCGGGCGGCGGAACCGCCGCTGGAGGCAGTCGAACCGGGCCATACCGCCGCCTGCATCCGCACCGCCGAGGTCGGCACCGACGAGCTGTTCGACGCCTATCGGCGCGAGATCGCCGAGCCGGAGGCCGAAGCGCGGGTGGAGTCGGACGTGGTTTTGCGGGTTTCGGACCTGGTGAAGGTCTTCCCGATCACCTCCGGTGTGGTGCTGCGCCGCCGCAAGGGGGAGATCAGGGCGGTCGACGGCATCAGCTTCGAGGTCCGCGGCGGGCGCACCTTGGCGCTGGTCGGTGAGTCCGGCTCCGGCAAATCGACCACCCTCACCCAGATCCTCGATCTGGTCCCGCCGCAATCGGGCGCCATCGAGATCATGGGCAACGACGTCGGATCCCTGAGCAAGGCGCGCAAACGGGAGATCCGCCGCAAGATGCAGATCGTCTTCCAGGACCCCACCGCCTCCCTCGATCCCCGCCTGCCGATCTTCGACGCCCTCGCCGAGCCGTTGCGCATCGACGGGCGGCCGCGAGCCGAGATCGCCCACCGGGTACCGGAACTGCTCGAAAAGGTGGGTCTGCGCCCGGAACACGCCGACCGTTACCCCGGCGACTTCTCCGGCGGCCAGAAACAGCGCATCAGCATCGCCCGCGCACTCGCGCTGGACCCGGAGCTACTGGTGCTGGACGAGCCGGTCTCCTCGCTGGACGTCTCGATCCAGGCGGGTGTGCTGAACCTGCTACGCGACCTGCAGACCGAGCGCGGCCTCTCCTATCTGTTCGTCTCACACGATCTGTCCGTGGTGCGGAACCTGGCCCACGACATCGCGGTCATGTATCGCGGGAAGATCGTGGAGTACGGCCCGGCGGAGCAGATTTTCGCCGCCCCGCAACACGAGTACACGCGGGCGCTGATCGACGCGGTGCCGGTGCCGGCAGTCAGCAGATAGTAGGAGGGCGCGATGCGGATCCGATCCATCCGGGGCTGTGGTCGCCCGCGCTCGGCGCGCTGGGCGATTCCCGTCGTCGCGCTCGGACTCGTGGTCGCCGGGTGCGGCGCGGACGGCGCCGAGTCGGCGACCGGCCTGTCCGACGAGCTCGGCACGACCAGCGACATCAATCCGAAAAGCCCCGACGAGCTGCGCGAAGGCGGAAATCTCCGGCTGGCCGCCACAACGTTCCCAGCGAACTGGAACACGCTGTCCAACGACGGGAACGACGGCGAGATCGCGGACATCGAGCGGCCGCTGATGCCGCGCGCGTTCACCACCGACGCCGCGGGCCGGCTCACGGTCGACACCGACTACTTCACCGACGTCCAGCTCACCGGCACCGATCCACAGCAGGTCACCTACACCATCAACCCGAAGGCGGTGTGGTCCGACGGCGTCCCGATCACGTGGGAGGACATCCGTTCCCAGGCGAACGCGCTCAGCGGCGCGGACAAGCGCTTTCTGATCGCCATCACCAGCGGGTTCGACCGAGTCGAGAAGGTAGAGCGCGGCGTCGACGACCGGCAAGCCGTCGTCACGTTCAAGCAGCACTACGCGGAATGGCGTGGCCAGTTCGCCGGGAACATGGCGCTGTTCCCCAAGTCGGTGACCGCCGATCCGGAGACGTTCAACCACAGCCTGGTCGACCATATGGGTCCGACGGCAGGCCCATTCGTGATCGAGTCCACCGACCGCGGCCAAGGCCGCATCGTCTTGGCACGCAACCCGAAATGGTGGGGCGATCGGCCGAAGCTGGACACCATCACCTACAGCGTGCTCGATCGAGCCGCGTGGGTCGGCGCGCTGCAGAACAACGAACTCGACGCGGTGCGGCTGAGCACTATCGATGACGTCAAGACCGTCCGCAGCACCTCGGGCATGGTCGTGCGCCGGGCGCCGGGTAATCGCTGGCGCCACATCACATTCAACGGCGCCGCCGGCTCCATCCTCGCCGATCCGAAACTGCGCGTGGCCATCTCGAAGGCCATCGACCGCCAGGGCATCGCCACCGCCACCCAGAACGGTCTGGTGGAGCACCCTCAGCCGTTGAACAATCACATCTTCCTGCAAGGACAGGAGGGTTATCGAGACAACAGCCTCGGCTACGACGCCGCCGCCGCGGCGAAGGAACTCGACGATCTGGGCTGGAGACTCAACGGTGACGTCAGGGAGAAGGACGGGCGCAAGCTGGTCGTCCGCGACGTCATGTACAACGACCCCACGTGGGTACAGATCGCCCAGATCATTCAACAGAACCTGGCCGCCGTCGGTGTCGGGCTGGTGATCGATACCAAGCCGGGCGCGGGCTACTTCACCGAGGTCATCCAGCCCGGAGATTTCGATGCCGCGCAATTCGTGTTCTCCGGCGACGCGTTCCCGCTCAGCAGCATGCCGCAGATCTACGCCTTTCACCCCGACGATCTGCAGGGCAACTACGGTCGCATCGGGTCTCCGGAACTGAACGCCTTGATCGATCGCGCCCTCTCCGAGCTGGACCCGGCGAAGGCCATCGAGCTGGCCAACCAGGTCGACCGCGCGGTCTTCCAAGAGGGCCATTCCCTGCCGCTGACCCAGTCCGAGGGTAATTTCGGCGTCCGCGGCGACATCGCCAACTACGGGTCTCCCGGGCTTGCGTCGTACGACTACACCAAGATCGGTTTCCTGAAGTAGACACGCAGCAGCGCTGCGGGAAGGAGCGAACCATGCGGATTCGTTCACTGACGACACGACTGGCGATAGCCGCCGTCGCGATCGGGTTGGTGGCTTCCGGGTGTAGCTCGGACGAGGAGGGCGCGCCCGCGGGCTCGGCCGCCGAACTCGGCACCACCAACGACATCAACCCGCACGATGTCAGCGAGCTGCGCGAAGGCGGTAACCTCCGGCTGGCGATTTCGGCGTTGCCCGCGAATTGGAACGCCTTGTCCAACGACGGCAACGACGCCGAGACCGGCGCCATCGAACGGCCGATGCTGCCGCGCGCGTTCCGCACCAACGCGGCGGGCGAGCTCTCGGTCAACACCGACTACTTCACCGACGTACAGCTGACCAAGACCGATCCGCAGCAGGTCACCTACACGATCAATCCCAAGGCGGTGTGGTCCGACGGCACCCCGATCACCTGGGAGGACATCCAGTCCCAGGCGAACGCGCTCAGTGGCGCCGACAAGTCGTTCCTGATCGCCAACAACAGTGGGTTCGATCGGGTCGAGAAGGTCGAGCGCGGCGTCGACGACCGGCAGGCGATCATCACGTTCAAGCAGCACTACGCCGAGTGGCGCGGGCAGTTCGCGGGCAATACATTCCTGTTCCCGAAGTCCGTCACGGCTACTCCCGCGGCGTTCAACAAGGGTTTGGTCGACGGCATCACGCTGACCGCGGGGCCGTTCCTCGTGCAGTCCACCGATAGGGCACAGGGACGTATCGTCCTCGGCCGCAACCCCAAGTGGTGGGGCGACACACCCAAGCTCGACACGATCACCTTCAGCGTGCTCGACTCCTCCGCGCAACTGCCCGCGTTGCAGAACAACGAGATCGACGCGGTGGGCCTCGGCACCCGCGACGAACTGCGCACGGCGCGAAACACGCCGGGGATCGCCATCCGGCGGGCGCCGGGCAACAGCTGGAACCACTTCACCTTCAACGGCGCCCCCGGTTCCATCCTCGCGGATCCGAAATTGCGCGTCGCGATCTCGAAGGCCATCGACCGGCAGGGCATCGTCACCGCCATCCAGAACGGCCTGGTGGAGCATCCGAAGCCGCTGAACAACCATGTGTACCTCCAGGGCCAGGCGGGTTACCAGGACAACAGCCTCGGCTTCGATCCCGCCGCCGCGGCGAAGGAACTCGACGACCTGGGCTGGAAGCTCAACGGCGATGTCCGGGAAAAGGACGGCCGCAAACTCGAGATCCGCGACGTCATGTACCAGGAGGACACCTGGGTGCAGATAGCGCAGATCATCCAGCAGAACCTGGCCTCGATCGGGGTCAAGCTGAACATCGAAACCAAGCCGGGCAAGGGCTTCTTCACCGAGGTGATCCAGCCGGGCAACTTCGACGTGGGCCAGTGGACCTGGGTGGGTGACCCGTTCCCGCTCGGCAGCCTCAACCAGATCTACGGATACAACCCGAACGATCTGCAGGGCAACTACGGTCGCATCGGATCGCCGGAACTGAACTCGCTGATCGAGCAGACGGTTTCCGAACTCGACCCGAACAAGGCCAGGGAACTGGCGAACCAGGTCGACCGCAAGGTATTCGAGGAAGGCCACTCGCTGCCCCTGATGCAGTCCGCAGGCAATCTCGCGGTGCGCGCCGACCTGGCCAACTATGGCGCACCCGGCCTGGCGTCCTACGACTACACGAAAGTCGGCTTCTTGAAGTGAGTTCCGGACTGGGCCATCCGCTGGCCTATCCGATCAACGTGACGATCGGCGCCCTCGCGGTCTGTGCCGCTTGGGCGCCGTTCGGCACTCTGGATCAGGTGGCGGCGATCGCGGCCGTCGCGCTCGGCGTCTGCGGGTACACCGGGTATCGGCTCGCCCTCGCATTCGGCATACTCCGATTCAGTCGTCCGCCCAGCGCGCCGACCGTTCGGGTTGCCCGCATCCGTCAGCAGCATCGCTTGGTCGGCCGGTCGTGGTTGGAGGTGGGCGGCACAGGTCGCCCGCGGTGGGTTCCGGTGTACTTCGATCCCGCGCTGGTCACTCTCACCGAAACCGAGGGGGAACTCACCGACCGCACGATTCACGTCGCGGGACGACGCCTCTACCCGTCCGGCCGCATGCGCGACGTCGAACCGCCCGGTCGTCTCATCGATAACCCCAGCCGCCCCGACCCCGGCGCACCCGTCCACATCGCGAAGGCCACCCGCCTGCGGCGCCGCCTCCTGCTCGACTCCCAATCCACCGTCGCCGCCCCCATCGCCGCCCTCCTGTGGGTCTACCTCGACGGCGGCGGCTTCTCGGTCTTCCTTGCCGCCACCACCATCGCCGCCGCCTGCACGATCTGGCTCTCCGCCGTGCAGGGCTCCGACCCCACCTGAATCGCCGGCCAAGAGCACCGCAGCGCCGAGCACTCGCGCGCGGCCGTCCGCTCCGTGAAACCACACGCCACCTCGCGAAAGTGCCCATGCGCCAGGCGCGCATCGACGTCCATCAGTGTCCGTTCCGCGTGAACTTTTCGGATTGCGCAGCGGCTGACCTGCGGCCCGGAGTGTTCGGATCTCCCCTGCGGATTGAGGGATCTCGGCCGGGCACAGACCGGCGTCGGACTCGAACACCGCCACATCGACCGACTCGCCGACGGCGAGGCCATTCACGACACCGTTGTCTCGGACGGGGCGGCGGCAGAAGCGATGTCATTTCCCGCCGTGGTCGATGAGCATCTGGACGCCGTCGAGTATGCGCTCGAGGCCGAATTCGAGCGGGTCGGCAATAGCCTCCGGCGCGAACGCGCCCTCGGCGATGGCTTTGGTCAGGGCGGGGAAACGGTCGGCGTGGCGGTCGAGTAGATCGCCGGTGAGGCGGTTCCATTCCTCGTCGTGGCTCTCATCGAAGTCGGCCATCTGCTGGGCGTGGTTGCGCACCAGAGCGACGATCAGGAGGAAGACCTGATGCCGTTGGGCGGCGGTCAGGCCGGTCGGCTCCAGAACCGCCAGTGCGGCGTCCAGCCAAGCGAGTTGGGCCGGCCCCATGCGCTGACGACGCATCGCGGTCGCGGCGAGTAACCAGGGATGGTTCTGGTACACCTCCGATGACCGGCGGGCCCACTGCGAGAGCCGGAGCCGCCATCCGCTGCCGACAACCGACAGATCGGGACAATCGGTCAGTACGGCTTCGACCATCAGCTCAACGAGTTCGGTTTTACCGGGCACGTAGCGGTAGAGCGCCATCGCCGAGACGCCGAACTCGGCGGCGACCTTATTCATCGACACGGCGTCCAAGCCCTCGGCATCGGCGAGTGCCACCGCGACCTCCGCGATGCCGCGGGGCGAAAGCTTGGGCTTGGGCCCACGGGTGCGCCGCTCCTGCTCCCCCCACAGCAATGCCACGCTCGCCCGCAGGTCACGTGCCTTTTCCTTACCTTCTCGGGCAGCGTCTGTCCTGGCCATGACAGTCCTTTCTGGTGGTTACCGGCGGATGGGTTGACACCCACCTCCAATTGTATATACCTTAAACCTAACTGCTGACGGCATAAACAGTTTAGGGAGATAACAATGCTTACGACCATCGTCCTCGCCGCCATCGTCGCTGCCGCTGCCGCGCCCGTTGCCGGGCTGCTCGGCCACCGGCAGCTCAGGCGTGCGGCCAACGCCAAGCGGCTGCGCATCACCACGGCGAACGGCATCGACGAGTCCGGCTTCATCCGCATCGGCGGTATCGACCAGTGGATCTCGATCCGCGGCGACGACCTGCGCAATCCGGTTATCGTCGAAATCCACGGCGGCCCCGGCGCTTCCAACCTCGTCTTCGCCCCACGCACCCGCGGCTGGGAGAAACACTTCACCATCGTGCGGTGGGATATGCGCGGCGCCGCCAAGACTTTCGGCCGCACCGCGCCGGACGGACAGGGTGAGATGAGCCTGGAGCGGTGGTACCGCGACGCCCTCGAGGTCACCGAGCATGTACGGGCCCGGCTCGGCGTCGAGAAGGTCCTGCTGGTCGCCAACTCCTTCGGCACCGTTGTCGGGCTGCGCTTGGCCCGCAACCACCCTCAGCTGTACAGCGGTTACGTCGGCGCCGACCAGAACATCAACGCCGGCGGGCGCAACCATTCGGCATACAACGCACTGGTGAGCCGGCTGCAGCAGGCCGGAAAACGTAAAGAGCTGGCCACGGTCACCGGCATGGGTGCCGACAAGTCAGCGTGGTCCGCCGAGCAGTTGGCGGAGTACAACAGGCTCGTCGTCACCACTGATCCGCTCACCTACGACACCATAAAGACCGTGGTGATCCGCTCGCTGTGGTTCTCACCGCTGCACACGCTCGGCGAACTGCGCACCTACTTCAAAGGCATGACCTTCTCCGAGCGATTTGCACCCGAGGCCGTGACGATCGACGAATGGACCGAGGGCACCACATTCGATATCCCACTGTTCATCTTCCAGGGCGACCAAGACGCCCTCACCCCGCCCGAACCGGCCAAGCGGTTCTTCGACGATGTCACCGCGCCGGTCAAGCACTTCGCGCTGATCGAAGACGCCAGCCACTTCGCCTCCTTCCGCCACCCCGACCAGTTCCTCGACCTGATGCTCACCAAGGTCCGCCCCACCCTCACCGCCCCGCCGACCCATCGGTGACAACGGACATCCCGCGACCACGCTCACCACATGCGAAACCCCTGAGCCACAAGAGCTTCAGGGGTTTCGCACTGTCATGGTCACGCGGCCACGGATCAGACGGCGAGCCGACCGCGATCCAACACTTGCGCACCGCCCATCCGTCGGCCAACGCCAGCTCCTTGAGACCGGAATTGGTCTGACCACTTGACCTCCCGACCACCGAGGCGCACAGTAGAGGCATGGCGTTGCAACCTGTGGTCAAGCGATCGGTGTCGGCGGACGTGTTCGAGCAGATCGCCGCGGATGTGCTCAGCGGTGAGCTGGCGCCCGGGGCGACCTTGCCCAGTGAGCGGCAGTTGGCGGAGGCACTCGGGGTGTCCCGGCCCGCGGTGCGGGAAGCCTTGCAGCGGCTGGCCGCGGCCGGGCTGGTGGCGGTGCGCCAGGGAGACGCGACGACCGTGCTGGACTATCGACGCGGCGCGGGGCTCGAGGTTCTGCCCAGGCTGCTGGTGCAGGCCGGGGAACTGGACCCGTCGGTCGCACGCAGCATTCTGGAGGCCCGCTTGCACAACGGGCCGAAGGTGGCGGAGCTGGCCGCGCGCCGGGTCGGCGCGATCGGCGCGGGCGAGGTTCGTCCCCTGCTGGACGCTTCCCTCGAAGCGCTTGCCGCCGAACAGGATCCGATCGCACAGCAACGACATGCGATGGAGTTCTGGGATCACGTCGTGGACGCGGCCGACTCGATCGTGTTCCGGCTGATGTTCAACATGTTGCGCGCCGCCTATGAACCGGCGCTCGCGGCGCTGGCCCCGATCATGTCCGCCGAGGTGGGCAACGTCGAGGCATACCGCGAACTGGCCGCCGCCATCGCCGCGGGCCGGCCGCAGAAGGCCGCCGGCACCGCTCGGGCGCTGCTCGAGCCGGCGACCACCGCCCTGATCGAGGTCCTCGGCGGACCGCCGGTCACGCACAGCTAGGAACGATCATGACCAAACCGAAAGCATCCGAACACGCTTCGATCGACACGGACGCACGGGCGCGGGTACGCAGGGATGAGCGGGCGCTGCGGCGCGGACTCACCCTCGGCCAGGCATTCGAAGAATTCCTCCGCCACCCCTCGCCGTGGATGATCGGGACCACGCTGGTGGGCGCGCTGATCGCTCGCGTCCTCGTCGGCGATTGGCAGCTCACCGATCTGCTGGTCCCCGCCGTGATGCTGGCGGCGTTCCCGGTCTTCGAGTGGATCGTGCACGTCACGGTGTTGCATTGGCGGCCACGGCGGCTCGGCCCGATCGCACTCGACAGCGAACTGGCCCGCAAGCACCGCGAGCACCACGTGGATCCGCGCGACATCCCGCTGATCTTCATCCCGACGAAAACGCTGGCAGCGCTGGTCGTGGTGTTGATCGCGCTGGCGGCCTTCGCCTTCCCCCGTTCGGGCCTCGGCCTGACCTTTCTGATCACCATCACCCTGCTCGGCCTGGGCTACGAGTGGACGCACTACCTGATCCACACCGACTACAAGCCGAAACGTTCGCTCTACCGGGCGGTTTGGCGCAACCATCGCCACCACCACTACAAGAACGAGCACTACTGGTTCACGGTCACCAGTTCCGGCACCGCCGACCGCCTCTTCGGCACCTACCCCGACCCGGCCACGACCGACACCTCACCCACGGCCCGCAACCTGCACTCCGCCTGATTCCAGCAGGTGCCGCCCCGCGATAAGTCAGCCGGGGCGGCACCCGGCGCGCGTACCCACGACCGCACTTCCCGCACCGGGCATTCGGACCGCTGCGACCAAGGCGGTCCGGCGACGACTCCACCGGGTGGCACGCCGGTGAGCTCGCCCAACGGCCGCAGTCGCCACGACGCCGACAGCGACGGGTCCGCGATGACTACCCCGGGCGCCGCTCAGCGATCCGGGTGGCCTCGTCACAACGCCGACCGTCTCGCGACGAGTTCATGAAGCAAACAGGTCCGTAGCCGAGAAGCGGGTACACGCCACGGGCCCGATCACCGCGAGCGAGTAGACCCCGCATGCAAATCGGCGGTAGTACGCCAACTCTCACCGCCTCGCGAGCAGACGCTCCGCGATCGTGCGCGCACGATGGGCCGCTTCCGGAGTTCCCTCACGGACCGCGGTGACGATCGCCCCGTCGACCAGCAGCGCGAGTTCGGCGGCCAGCTCCTCAGCGTCGGATCGTCCCGCTTCGGTGAGCAGTTCGTTCAGGTATTCGATCACCCGGCGCTTGTGGCGATCGGCGACCTGATGGGCGGCGCTCTCTCGATCGGCCACCTCGACCATGGTGTTGATGAACGCGCAGCCGCGAAAGTCGCTGCGGGCGAACCGTTCGGCCAGAGCGTCGAAGACCGCGAGCGGGCGGGCGGCCGGGTCGACGGTTTGTTCGACCGATTCGCGCAGCCAGTCCAGCCACCGGCGGTCGCGATCCTCCAGCACCGCGACGACCAAGTCGTCCTTGCTCGCGAAGTGGCGATAGAAGGAAGCCCGGCCGACGCCGGACTCCTGGAGCAAGCGATCGATGCCTACGGCACGAATGCCTTCGGCATAGAACAGCTCCTCCGCCGTGGTGAGCAAACGTTGCTTGGCCTGGGTTGGCATGACTCCACGTTAGCAGAACGGAACCGAGCAGTACCATCTCACTTGACCCAGACGGAACCGCTCAGTACCGTATTTATTCGGCACCGATCGGTACCATATTGTTCGAGCTGGAGGCTTCGATGTCCCGCCTGCCCCTTGTGTCCACCGACTCCGCCGACGCCGAGCAGTCCGATCTGCTCGCCGAGGTGCAGCGCCAGTTGGGCCGGGTCCCGAATCTCTACGCCGCGATGGCGAACAGCCCGGCCACCCTGCGCGGATACCTGGACCTGCGCGACGCGCTGACCAAGGGAAAGCTCTCCGCCCGGGTGCGCGAGCAACTCGCCCTGCTGGTCGCCAGCGAGAACGGCTGCGACTACTGCACCGCCGCGCACACCATGCGCGCCGACCGGATGGGCTTCACCGAGCAGGCGATCGCCGACACCCGCGCGGCGCGGGCCGACGACCCGCACGCCGACGCGATCCTGCGCGTCGCCCGTGACATGCTCCGCTCCCGCGGCCGGCTCGACGACGCCGGCCTCGCCTCGGCGCGCGCCCGTGGCGTCAGCGACGCCGAACTGAGCGAGATCGTCGGCCATGTCGCACTGAACGTCTTGTCGAACTACTTCAACCATGTCGCCGAGCCAGAGCTCGACTTCCCGCCCGCGGCACCGACGAAAGGCACGGCGATGGAAGCGAAATGGCGGCCCGCGAGCAGGGTTGTCCTGGTCGAGGGTTACTCCCTGGTGGACCGTGAAGGCCGGGCCGCACGCACCGTCGACGACGTCCACATCGCGATCGAGGGCGGATTCCTACACGTCAAGGTATCGGACTCGGCCGATGTGCAAGTGGTCTCGGCACCCGCCGTCGCGCTGGTGACCTACCGCTGATCCCGACCCACACAGCCCGGTCCGCGACTCGTCGCGGGCCGGGCTTTCGTCTGCGCGACGACTTGACATCTTGATACCCTAGGGGGGTAGGGTAGAGATCGAGAAACAGCCGAACCAGCAGGAGGACACCGACCATGAGCACCACCGCCGTGACCGTCACCGGCATGACCTGCGGCGGCTGCGCCGCATCGGTCCGCACCGAGATCGGCCGCATCTCCGGCGTCGAGTCGGTGGCCGTCGACCTCGCCGACGGACTGGTGACCGTCGAGAGCGCGACCCCGATCGAACGCGCCGAACTCGCCGCGGCGGTGGTTCGCGCCGGCTACGCGGTCGTCGGCTGACGGACGGAGCACTCCGATGAACGCAATCATCAAATTCGGCGGTTTCGCCCTCGGCCTCGCCGCGGTCTTCGGGATCGCCCTCGCGGCCGGTGCGACAATCGGGCCGGAGCCCACCGAACCCGCCGCCCACGACTCGAACGCACACGGCACCGCCCAAGGCGAGGACCACGCACTACCTGGAGGAATGGTGGCGACCGACCGCGGCTACACCTTGCGGCTGGACACCACCCGAGCCACCGCCGCGGCGAACGTACCGCTGCGCTTCACCATCCTCGACCGGGACGGAAAGCCCGTCACCCGCTACGTGCGCAGCCACGAGAAGGATCTGCACCTGATCGTCGTGCGCCGGGACATGGCCGCCTTCCAGCACGTGCACCCGGTGCTCGGCGCCGACGGGACCTGGAGCGTCCCACTCGACCTCAGCCGCGCCGGTGACTATCGCGTGTTCGCCGACTTCACTCCGCAGGGCGGCGAGAACCTGACACTCGGCGCGGACCTGCTGGTGGCGGGCGTCTACGACCCCCAGCAGCTGCCCGCGGCGACCTCCACCACCAACGTCGGCGACTACACCGTCACGCTGGACGGCGCCGCAGTTCCGGGTCGGGCTTCCAAGGTGACGCTGTCGGTGAGCCGCGCGGGCAAGCCGGTGACCGACCTACAGCCCTACCTCGGCGCTTACGGCCATCTGGTGGCCCTGCGCGCCGCCGACCTGGGCTATCTGCACGTCCATCCGGAAGGCCACCCCGGCGACGGCGTGACCGCGGCCGGACCGGGCATCACCTTCGCCGTCACGGCGCCGAGCGCGGGCGACTACCGCCTGTTCCTCGACTTCCAGCACGAGGGCGTGGTCCGCACCGCCGAATTCACCTTGGCCGTCGCGCCGGGTACCCCCGCCGTAGACGTCTCGAGCCACAACGAACACACTGGTCAGCAGCAGGCGCCGGACGGCCACGTGCACTGACCCGCCGACCGCCGCACAGAACGGAGCACCCACGATGACCACCGCGACACAACCGCCGCCCTCCGGGCAGGTCGAACTCGTGATCGGTGGAATGACCTGCGCGTCCTGCGCCGCCCGGATCGAGAAGAAACTCAACAAGCTCGACGGCGTCACCGCGACCGTGAACTACGCCACCGAGAAGGCCCGGGTGGACGTCACCGGTGACGTCTCGCCGGACGACCTGATAGCCACCGTCGAACAAGCGGGCTACACCGCCGTCCTGCCCGCGCCCCCGAAGCCGCAAGAAATCGCCGCCGAGGAAGATCCCGCGGCGAGCCTGCGCACCCGACTGCTGACCTCTGTGGCGCTGTCAGTGCCGGTGATCGCCATGGCGATGATCCCGGCCTTGCAGTTCACCAACTGGCAGTGGCTGTCGCTGACCTTGGCCGCGCCGGTCGTGGTGTGGGGCGCGCTGCCGTTCCACCGCGCGGCGTGGACCAATCTGCGCCACGGCGCCGCGACCATGGACACCCTGATCTCGATGGGGACGCTGGCCGCACTGGGCTGGTCGCTGTACGCCTTGTTCTGGGGCACCGCGGGCAGGCCGGGCATGACGCACCCGTTCGAGTTCACCATCTCGCGGATGGACGGCACCGGCAGCATCTACCTGGAGGCCGCGGCGGGTGTCACCACGTTCATCCTGGCCGGGCGCTTCTTCGAGGCGCGCGCCAAACGGCGGGCGGGTGCGGCGCTGCGGGCCTTGCTCGAGCTGGGGGCCAAGGAGGTCTCGGTTCTGCGCAACGGAACCGAGCTGCGCATTCCCGTGGAGCAGCTGACGGTCGGCGACCGGTTCGTCGTGCGGCCGGGCGAGAAGATCGCCACCGACGGCGTCGTGGTGGAAGGTTCCTCGGCCGTCGACGCCTCGATGCTCACCGGTGAGTCCGTCCCGGTGGAGGTCGGCACGGACGACGCCGTGGTCGGCGCGACCGTCAACGTGGGCGGCCGGATCGTGGTGCGCGCCACCAGGATCGGTTCCGACACACAGCTGGCACAGATGGCGAAGCTCGTCGAGGACGCGCAGACCGGCAAGGCACAGGCGCAACGGCTGGCCGATCGGATCTCCGGGATCTTCGTGCCGATCGTCATCGCGCTGTCGGTCGCGACGCTCGGATTCTGGCTCGGCACCGGCGGTTCGGTGGCCGCGGCGTTCACCGCGGCGGTGGCGGTGCTGATCATCGCCTGCCCGTGCGCGCTCGGACTGGCCACGCCGACCGCGCTGATGGTCGGCACGGGACGCGGCGCGCAACTGGGCATCCTGATCAAGGGTCCCGAGGTGCTGGAGTCGACCCGGCGGGTGGACACGATCGTGCTGGACAAGACCGGCACCGTCACCGCGGGCAAGATGACGCTGCTCGATGTCGTCGCGGCCGAGGGTGAGCAGGCCGAACGGATTCTGGAACTGGCCGGGGCACTGGAGGATTCCTCCGAGCACCCGATCGCCCAGGCCATCGCCAAGGGCGCCCGCGAGCGGGTGGGTGAGCTGAAGCCGGTCGAGGATTTCGCGAACGTCGAGGGCCTGGGCGTGCAGGGCACGATTGACGGGCACGCGGTGGTCGTCGGCCGCGCGCGGCTGCTCGCCGACTGGTCACAGCATCTCGACGACGACCTGACCCGGGCGATGGGCGCGGCCGAAGCCGAAGGAAAGACCGCCGTCGCGGTCGGCTGGGACGGCGAGGCGCGCGGTGTGCTCGTGGTGGCCGACGCGGTAAAACCCACCTCGGCCGAGGCGATTTCCCAGCTGCGCGCTCTCGGGCTCACCCCGATCATGCTGACCGGCGACAACCGGGCCGCCGCCGGCGCGATCGCCGCACAAGTCGGCATCGATGAGGTGATCGCGGAGGTGCTGCCGCAGGACAAGGTCGACACCGTCAAGCGGTTGCAGGCCGAGGGCAAAGTTGTCGCGATGGTCGGCGACGGTGTGAACGACGCCGCGGCACTGGCCCAGGCCGACTTGGGCCTGGCCATGGGCACCGGCACCGACGTGGCCATCGAGGCGGGCGATCTGACCTTGGTCCGCGGCGACCTGCGGGCGGCGGCGGACGCGATCCGCCTGTCCCGCCGCACCCTCACGACGATCAAAGGCAACCTGTTCTGGGCCTTCGCCTACAACGTGGCCGCGATCCCGCTGGCCATGGCGGGATTGCTGAACCCGATGCTCGCGGGCGCCGCGATGGCGTTCTCCTCGGTCTTCGTGGTGAGCAACAGCCTGCGGTTGCGTGGCTTCCGCTCGACAGCGAACTGACGAGCGCACCGGACGGGGCGGCACGCGTCGTGTCGTCCGGGGCGTCATGAGCAACCTACTCGGCAATGCAGTTGACTCGGTGAATCATTCGCTCGCCGGAGCCACCACAAACTGGGCGGCCGCCGAACATATATTCCCGTTGATCGGGCAAGCAAGAGGGTCATAGTGATTTCGGAGTGTTTTCAGCAGTTGCGCATGCTCAGACCAGTCCCAGCGCAGCCATCGATCGAAACATAAGGCCGTCACGGTACGCGCGCCCGCATCCTTCACAGCGATCGCGGCCCCTTGCATACTTGCACCAGTTGTCCACGTGTCATCGACGATGAGCACGTTCTTACCTTCCACCACCGAACGATACCTGTCCGGTACGATAAACCGGTCATTCACAAGTGCATGCCGCACGTCAGCGCCAGGCCCGGTATCGAGCAAAAATTTTGTGGGCAGAATCGGCGGCGAAGTCAGCTTCGTCAGTACAGCGTTGGCGAGGGTCGATACAGGATGCTCCCGTCCATTTCGCTGGTGCGAGGGAACGAACGTCAACGAATCCCAGCGCCAGCCGAGGTCCGCAGCAATGCATCTATGATGAAGGGTGACTGCCGCCCTTATCACAAGCTGAAGGTTTTCCCGACACAGGTCGACGCCCTCTTTATACGCACGTACTTCGTGAGCCGACTGATGCTTGCCTCCCGGCAGGTTACCCTGCGCGTACGTCAACAAAATCGTCTTATCGGCAAGAAGACTTCCATACACTGTACGATGTTCTCGGCATGGTCCACAGTAATCGGCATTGGCCGCCGGGCCACGGCACACCCGGCATATTCCAGGTGTCCCCGGCACGTAGGTATTGTGGAAGGTGGTCCCGACACGCTCTTGGACAACCTGTCTCAGCACGTTGGCCGCAGGGCTGATGGATCTCATCGATCGTTGTGCAGCCAGTTTCGGACCAGCGCACGGTGTCCCAGAATCGTATCGATATGCTGCGCTACTTCGTATGGAGAATCGGCAACGTAGACACCCGGTTTTCCACGAAGTTGCCGCGCCCACTCGGTCGATTCGGCAACCGTAGCATTCAGGATCACCGGCCTGCCGTGCGCAACCGCTTCCCGCGCCTGCGTACGAGTTCCACTGTGCTCTCCGGCTTCGACGATCACCGTCGCCACTCCGTAGGCACTCATAATTACATTTCTTGCCAGGAATGAATATCTCGTGGGTGAGTATTCAGGCAGGAAATGCGTCAGCAACATACCCCGCTCCGAGATTTCTCGCTGTAGCTCACGATTGGATCGCGGGTACACATGGTTGAGACCGTTGCCTAGCACGGCGACCGTTCGACCGCCTGAATCGAGCGCTGCTCTGTGCGCCGCCGTATCAATCCCCTCAGCCAGTCCGGCCACGACAGAAATATCGCGCGCAACCAGGCTGCGGGCAACCTCTTCTGCAAAACGGACACCACCATCGGAAGATCGACGAGAGCCTACGACACACACGCCGTCATCGTGGTCGAGCAGCAATCCGTGCGTGAAGACTACGGGCGGCATCTGCCGGACCGTGCGCAGTTGCGGAGGGTAGGAATTATCGCGGAACGTATGGAACTCGAAAGGACCACGCTTCCATACCTCGATGTCACTTCGCGCCGCTTCCAAGAAATCAGGGTTGTCTGATTCACCGAATAGATCTCGGGGATGGATGGCATCCCAGAGCGCCCTCGCCCCGCCATGTTGAATTACTTCCTCGGTCAGGCACGACCAGTCTCCATTCTTTGGCTTCAGCCGCATTAGAGATACGAGCGCGGCGCGTTCACCATCATCCCAAGTCAGGGAGCTGTCGGTTACGCTGTCCGTGGGTGCATGCGGGTTCGTCACTTACCTCCTCCAACCTGCAAGCTATCGAACGCACGTTCGAATAATGTCATCCTAGACCAACAGGCCCATGCCATGGGATCCATAGGGCCTCCCAAGTCATTGCGGGAGCGATGTCCACGCCCGACGTTATACGATCTCGTCGCTCGATGGTCGGTCCCGACGTCTGCCGAGAGTCATGAGCGATGTGACCGCCCATACCACCACGGACGCCCGTCAGCCGTGACCCGATGTCCGGTCGAATCTACCGATCGCGAATAGTTCCCCATGACGCCCGGGCAGGACGCCACCTCGACGTGATCGACCGTCGGGGCGAGGTGGTGGTTCACGACGAGAACGGCGCGTTCCCCGTGTCGACCGAGGAGGACCGGTGAGCGACAGCGCTACCGAGAGCGAGCCGCTACGCGGATTCGCCAGCGACAACAACGCCTCCGTACACCCGGAGATCATGGCGGCGCTGGCCGCCGCCAACAAGGGACATCAGCCGGCCTACGGCGAGGACGTCCACACCGCCCGGCTACGCGAGCTGATCAAAGGGCATTTCGGCGAGCGTGCCGAGGTCTATCCGGTCTTCAACGGCAGCGGCGCGAATGTGGTCGGGTTGCAGGCGATGTGCGACCGGTGGAGCGCCGTGATCTGCCCGGAGTCCGCGCACATCCACCTCGACGAGTGCGGCGCACCCGAGAAGGTGGCCGGGCTGAAAGTGATCCCGGTGCCCACTCCGGACGGCAAGCTGACGACGGAGTTGCTCGACCGGTACGCATGGGGCTTCGGCGATCAGCACCACGCCCAGCCCAAGGTCGTCTCCATCACCCAGAGCACCGAACTCGGCACCCTCTACACGCCCGGTGAGATCGCGGCGATCGGCGGGCTGGCGCGTGAGCGCGGCATGCTGCTGCACGTGGACGGCGCCCGGCTGGCCAATGCGGCCGCCGCGCTCGACCTGCCGCCGCGCGCGTTCACCACTGACGCCGGGGTGGACGTGCTGTCGTTCGGCGGCACCAAGAACGGCCTGATGCTCGGTGAGGCGATCGTGGTGCTCGACCCGGACGCGGTGCGCGGCGTGCAGTACCTGCGCAAGGCCGCGTTGCAGCTGGCCTCCAAGATGCGGTACGTGTCGGCGCAGTTCGTCGCGCTGCTGGAAGGTGACCTGTGGCTACGCAACGCGCGGCACGCCAACGCGATGGCGGCCCGGCTGGCCACGGCCGTCGCCCGGGTGCCGGGTGTCGAGATCGTACGGCCGGTCCAGGCCAACGCCGTCTTCGCCATACTGCCTCGGGAGGTCACCGAGCGGCTGCAGAAACGCTTCCGCTTCCACACCTGGGACGAGCGCACCGGCGAGGTCCGTTGGATGTGCTCGTTCGACACCACCGAGGCCGACGTGGACGCCTTCGCGACGGCGATCGCTCAGGAAATGGCCGCTCAGGACGCGTTCCCGGAAACCGCGGGCAACCGAGCACGATGATGAAACACCGGACGGGACGGCACACGTAGTGTCGTCCCGTCCGGGCATCCGCCAGGAGGTCTCATGCGCATAACGCCATGGGCGAGCATACCGCTGGCACACCGAATTCCGAAACGAAAAAAGCTCAGCCGCGCAGCGTGGTGACCGTGACCAGCGAGGGTTGGATGAATGCCCCGTAGACCTCGATCGACACCCCTCCGGTCGGGGTTTCGGTGGCCCATCGGGCATGCTCGGTGATCCCGTCGCCGAGAAGCGCTTTCGCTCCGGGCGACCATGCGACGGCTACCTGGCTCAGCGCCGGTCCGAGGTTCAGGTTCGCGATCGCCGCGGATTCACCGTTGTCGAAGTAGACCTCCGTGCCACCGGGGAACGGATTCACCGCGACCGCCGAGGCACTCGCCCCGCCGAACGCCGCTGCCGAACCTCCCGCTACGAGCGCGACCAAGACCGTCATGACCCGTCGACGCATCCGAATCCCCTTTTCGTGTAAACGCACTGACCACGCGGCCAGTCATGTCACCCTTGCCGAGCAGGCAGCGTTCGGCAATTCGATGTGAGGCCAATCACATATACCCTATGACGTGCGCACCGCGGCATCGAATGCCCGCACATTGTCCGCAGCCCATTCGGCGAAAGTTCGCGCCCGCCCGAGTATCCGCCGCACGTCGTCGGTGACGATCGCGTTATGTCCCGCACGCACATAGGCTTGCCCCGCAAGCGCACCGTCCGCGAATTCGGCGGACATTCCGGACGCCAGCATGTGCTGCCGCGCCTCGTTTTCCGGAATGTCGGCAACCTCCACCGTGCGGCCGGTCACGGTAGCCAAAGTGGCGGCCAAATCGTGCGTGGTGAGCAATTCGGGCCCGGTGAGGGTGTAGATCCGCCCCGCGTGCTCGGCGGAAACCAGCGCTTCGGCGGCGACACCGGCGACGTCACGGGGATCGATCACACCTTGTGCGGCGAAGCCGGTCATATTCGGCACCGGCTGCCCGGCACGAATCGCGGCGGCCCAGCTCAAGGTGTTGGAGGCAAAAGAGCTGGGGCGCAGAATAGTCCAGTCGACTCCGCTCTCGCGTACGGCTTGCTCGCCGGGCAAATGCCAGGTTCCGACCCGGCCGAGACCGGTATCGCCGGTGCCGATGGCGGAAAGTTTGACGATCCTGGCAACTTTCGCATCCCGCGCGGTGGCGATGAGCGCCCGATCGGCCTCCACATATTCCGGGCCCAGCACGCCGACGACGAACGCGGCCTCCGCACCGGCCATCGCCTTCGCCATGGACGCGAGGTCGGTGTAATCGCCGCGCACCACTTCGACGCCTGCGGGCACCTCCGCCCGGTCCGGGTTCCGGGTGACGGCGCGAACCGATATCCCCCGCTCGCTCAACTGCCGGACGATTTCACTGCCGATGGTGCCGGTCGCACCCGTGATCACGATCATGGGGACCACGGTGCCGGGCGTTCGCGCAGGTCTCTAGGAAATTCCGGCACACCTGGCGTGGCCGCGACTGCCTACAGTGGATCCGGTGATCACCCTGCCGCGCGTCGTGACCGCCGATCTGGTCGAGACGTCCGAGCCCGCACCGGAGTCGCTGCGGCCGTGGCTGGTCGAACTCGGCCGCATCCCCACCGTGCTCGACCTCTCCGAGCCGTTCGCGCACATTCCGCAGACGGCCACCACGATCGTGCTGCGCGCCGAACACGGGGATGCCGGAGCTACCCGCGCCGCGCTCGTCGTCGGCCCGCAGACCAAGGCGAGCTACTCGCGCGCGAGCAAACCCGCGGGCTGTGTGCGCCTTCGACTCGCGCCGGGCGCCGTCCCCGCGCTGCTCGGAGTCCCCGCGGGGGACCTCACCGATCGCGTCGCGCGACTGGACGACCTACCCGGCCCGGTCGCGCACCTCGCCGCCGAGCTGATCGAACTCGAGCACGACGAGGTCGTGCCGTACCTCGAGAACGAACTGCCGCGCCGCATCCCCGACGACCCGGCCCAGCGCGCCCACCGCCGATTGCTCGCCACCGCCGTAGCCACCATCGCCGCCGCCCACCCGCTCCCCGTCCCGGAACTCGCCACACGCCTCTCCGTCAGCGAACGCCAGCTCCGCAACCTCTTCACCACCGGAATCGGCGTCTCCCCGAAACACTTCGCCCGCATCGACCGCGTCCGGCGCGTCTTGTCCCGAGCCGAAGACACACCGTGGGCCGACATCGCGGCAGGAACCGGCTACTACGACCAGTCCCACATGACAGCCGATTTCCGCAGCCTGATGGGCGTGCCGCCGACCTCGTTCCTCCGAGGAGACGTGCCCGCCCCTTCTCCGTGCCGCGCACTCACACGCTTCCGCTGACCGAGGCGACCGAGCACGGCGCAACACGAGCAGTTGCCGAACTGTGTCCACCACCTCTCTCGACATCGCACGGAAGCCGTGCGATGCTTATTCGAAAGATTCGAAACATCTTGCGGAATTTTCGCTTGATGTGCGAATGGAGGCACAGACATGACTACGGCGATCGAAGCGCGGACGTTCGTGCCGGAACACACTGAAACATTGCCTTCGCTGCTAGACTTCCTGATCGCGCACGCCATCTCGCAGGGTCCGGGTCCCTCAGTGCGCTATGCGCTGGTCGGTGCGAGCGAAAGCGATCGGATAGAGCTCCCACCCGAAGTACACGAGGCACTGGTGCAGGTGGTCACGGCGATGCAGGCGGGTAAAGCCGTAACTGTCGCGCCGCGCAGCATGACACTGACCTCGCAGCAAGCAGCCGACCTGCTGGGCGTCAGCCGGCCGACGGTCATCAAGCTGATCGAGCGCGGTGAACTGCCTGCCGAGCGCATCGGTTCCCGTCACCGTCTGCGGCTGGACGACGTACTGGAGTACCAGGAAGCGCGCAAGGTACGGCAGTACGAGGCGATCGCAGCGAGCACCGTCGATATCGACGCCGAGGACGATCCCGACGCGGTGCGAGCGCGGCTGAAGGAGGCACGCCGTGCTGTGGCGGCGCGGCGACGAGCGCAGAGCTGAGAGAATCACCGTGTGTTCGCGGTAGTGCTCGACACCTGTGTGCTCTATCCCAGCTTGCAGCGGGACTTCCTGCTGTCGCTCGCCGTGGAGAGCTTGTACCGGCCGCTATGGTCGGACCGGATCCTCGAAGAGGTCGAGTACACCGAAACCGCCAAACTTGTTGAGCAGGGCGAGGTTCAAGGCGAGGCCGAGCGGCGGGCACGGCGGCTCGTCGAAACGATGCGAGCAGCGTTCGACGATGCCTTGGTGCGGAACTGGGAACCCCATGAGGGAACCTTCGGGCTTCCCGATCCCGACGACGAGCACGTGCTCGCCGCCGCCCTGGTCGGTGGAGCGGGCGCGATCATCACCAGCAATGTGAAGGATTTCCCGGATACGCGGGTGCCCAGGCATATCCAGGTGATCGAACCAGCGCTCTTCGCGGCAAACACAGTCTCGACTGCTCCCGAGACAGCACTTCGCGCATTGACGAGCCTGAGCCGCCGTTACCGCAACCCGCCCCAATCGATCGATGAGCTGCTGAACATTCTCGAGAAACGCTACGACATGACCGAAGCTGTGGAAATGATGCGCTACGTCGGCTGATCTCACCGGCTCGCGCTCACTCGTTGCCGCTAGCAGGGCACGAACGATCGCAATACAAGCGTTCACAAGGGAGGCGGGGCAAGCCGTGTGCGCCGTCCGGGAGGATCTCCACCGCGTCGGGGTAATGGGTGTGCCGCCATTCCCGCGCGAAGGTCATCGCCGCCGTGGCGCATGCGGCGAAATCCATTCGCAGCCCGTGTAGGAATACGCTCACGTGAACGTCGTTCGATGGATTCATGGATGAATCGCCGCACATCACGCAACTGGTCCCGGTGTGGACGTCGCGCACTCGCTCACGACTCCGGCGGCGTTCGTTTCGGTGCGGCGGAAGTATCGGTAGTCCTCGCGGCTGGCTATCACCGCCGCGACGAGCGTCGCGCACGATGAGTAGTCGCATTCGTAGTGCAGTTCCAGCGCCTTTCTGGCATTCGCGGGACTGGATACCGGCCAGTGTGGGTTGTCATGCGCGCGCCGGAACCGCAAATCATCGACGCGGAGGAACCGCCTCGTGCGCAATTCGTCATCCGACATGAGTTGTCCCCGACCTGTGCCGAGTACGCGGCATCTGGTCCGCCCACGCCCGGACGGCTTCGACCACGAACCTGCCTGCGGGGCGGAATGCGTTGCGCGGCGGCACTATCCAGTGCCTGATTGCGCCTACCGCAGCGGTTGGCGAAGGCAGCGCGATCATCGCTCCCGTCCGCGCAACCGACACGTCCAGCCGGAACAGTTCGGCGAACAACCGCACGTCATCGGGCAGATCGGGCTGGATGAGGAAGGTCCAGCGCCCCGAACGCGGATGTCCCACAATCGGTCCCAACGGGACGCTTCTGTTCTGCATGTGCGCCTTCACTGCCTGCCCCAGGCGAATGGGCATCGTCATCGCCCACACCGACCCCGCTCGCATCACGATCCGCCCTAGTTCCGGCGGGTCGACCACAGCGGGCAGACCGCACTCCTGCCGATAGAACAGGCAGCGCGACAACGGCGTATCTCCACGCGTTTCCATCTGTACCCCCTTCTCGCACATCGAAAGACGGTTGACGAGCTCCCGGTTCCACCGACCCGCGAAATGCGGCCAGCCCTGCGAGCACACGCGCAGCACAGCAGTCCCACACCATGCATGGGTGATCCAATGAACGATTCGCGAAAACTGCTTCGTTTTCCCAGGTGACCACCCATACTTGCTGTTCGGTGGCACCCGTGACGCGACAGTAGCGTCATCCACAGCTCGGGGGTGGGGCCACCCACGAATGCAGTGCTTGCCATCTACCAGAAGGGGAACGCAGCAGTGGTCAAGCCGCTCACCAGGGGGAATTCACCGCGCAACACCGTGTCGTCGCCATCCATAGGGCGAACTCCGGGCGTGCCGCATCGGCAGCTGGGCCGCGTCTTACGCGCGATGCGCCTGGAATCCGGCCTGTCGATCCTGATGGCCGCGAAGGCGATCGGTCGTGGCTCCGGGACCTTGCAACGGCTCGAGACGGGCCACGCGAACAAGATCTCCGATTCCGACATCGACAGCTTGTGTCGGCTCTATCGGCAGCCCGAGCGCGCGAGTGAGCTGAAAGCTCTCGCCGCTCAACGTATGGAGCAGAGTTGGTGGGACGAGTACACCGACCAGGTAGCGCCCAGTTTCGGCGTATATCTGGGCTTGGAGTCTGCGGCCGAATCGGTGACCATCTATCGGCCGGACATCGTGTCCGGCTTGTTCCAGACACGCGAGTATGCCGAGGCTTTGGATCGGGTGTACTTCGTAGAAGATTTGCCCGAAGAACGTGAGCGGCGACTGCGCATACGGCGCGAGCGCCAGAACCTCATACTGCGCACAGTCTCCCCCCTCGAGGTCGACCTCGTGATCGACGAAGGAGTGCTTCGGCGAGTGGTCCACGGACCGCGGGTAATGGCGAGACTGTGCCGCCATCTTGCCGATTTGCCGCCGAACGTGTCGGTGAGAGTGCTGCCCGACGCCGCAGGCTACCCAGTGGGTACGACGGCTGGGCCGTTCACGATTCTCGATTTCGGCACCGACAGCGCAGGCAAAGCTCTCGAGCCCCCTGTCGTATATATCGAGAGTTACGCGGGCAGTATTCACCTCGAAAGGCCGGACAGCGTGCGCCGTTATCGCAACGCGTTTCAGAAGATTCAGCGGGTAGCGTTGGATCGCACCGAAAGCAAGCACCTGCTACGGCGGGTGGCAAAGGAGTACGCGCCATGAGCATGGACCTACCCGGGGCTCGCTGGTTCAAAAGCAGCCACAGCGGCGGCAAGGACGACTGCGTCGAGGTCGCGCACCTGGAAGGCGGCATAGTCGGCGTGCGGGACTCCAAGAGTCCGACCGGAGTGGCACTGGTGTTTACACCCGGCGCATGGGACACCTTCACCGCGCACGTGCTCAACGGCGAGTACGACCGGCCGTGATCTGAAGCCCGGTACGGCGACGAGCGACCCGTCGCCACCGGGCTACCTCGTACCCGTCCGCCTCCGTTTGCGACACCACTTCGAGGGTCGAACACAGCCGTGCCTGGGCTGATCTCAGCGGGGTGCCGCCGACTGAGGGTTGATTCTCAACTGATCGCGTCGATCAGCAGTTTTGCAGCCACCGCCGCTCCGTCCGAACGGACCATCCCGCCCACTTCGTTCGCGCGCGCTCGGGTGGTAGACGCCAATGCGATGTCGAGAGCGGCGGACAATGACGCCGCGTTGGGGTCGGCTTCCGCACACGCCGCGCCGATGCCGAGGTCGACCACCCGGCGTGCCCAGTACGGCTGGTCCATCATCTGGGGTACCACCACTTGCGGGACGCCCGCCCGGGCGGCGGCGGTCGTCGTGCCCGCGCCGCCGTGGTGGATGACGGCGGCGACCCGAGCGAACAGCGCCTGGTGGTTGACCTCGTCGATGGCCATGCAGTCGGGCAGATCGTCGATCAGGGCCAGCTCGGCTCAGCCACTGGAAAGGAGGACTCGGCGGTCGTGGGCGCGGATCGCCTCGATTGCCGCCCGGGCGATTCCGCTGCGCATCGGCATACTGCCGAACCCGACATACACCGGGGGTGTGCCCGCGTCCAGGAACGACGACAAGTCGGTGGGCAAGGCGCGTTCGTCGGGGACGATCCAGGCACCCGTCTGCACCACGTTCAGTTCCGGCGACTGCGGCCATGGACCCAGAACGGGGTCCGCGGCCAGCCACGGACTCTCGGTGATGACGTGGTCGCGTACGTCGGTTACCGGCGCTAGCCCGAGCGCCGCCCGGCCCGTATCGAGCGCGTGGCCGAACTGTGCGTTGCAACCGTGGGTGTCGATTTCCCACAGCAGCTGGTTGTCTATCGCCTCCGGTGCGGGTCGATCGCCCGGCAGCGGCATCGGCGGGTGATGTGGCGAGGGCAGACTGGTCGGCTGATAGCTCACATACTGGTAGTGAAGCCGAGCTTCTCGGCGACGGACCGGGCCGCGACCTGGGTCACGCCGGTCGCGACCACAACGTCGCATCCCGCGGCCGCTGTGGCGATCGTGTCGAATTGGATTCTGGGCCAGTCCGTCACATACCGCGATAGCTCGGCCCCCGACGGCCTCCCGGCTCGCGAACCGGCCTTCGGCGGCCCCAGCGGCACTATCGGCACCCCCGAGTCAGCGCAACGCTGGGCGATATCCGGTGGCGCGCACACCCGCACCCGCGCTCCGAATTCCCGCAACCACAGCGCGAGCCCCAACATCGGCTCGCTGTCGCCGCGCGACCCACTCGCCGTCAACAGCACCCGCACGGGTCACCGACGCTCTACGGCTGGATGCACGCTGATGCGCCTGGTCCGAACGAAGTCGACGATGCCGCCCATACCGACCATCATCGACCCGGAACACGTTGCGCCCCTGCGCATCCGTTCCCATCACGGAGAATCTGTGATACGTCATGACAGCCGTTGTTACGACCGGCGCGACGAGGTCATGGAGCAGACGCGCTCGACCATGCGGCCAGGCATGGCACCCTGCGCCGAGCAAATCAGCGTTCGGCACTTCGCTGGGCGGCCGATTCACAGAGCGACGCACGCGGCCATCCGTGCCCGAAACGCGGGGGGTGCGAACGTCTCCGCGTGGGCGCGGACGATGCGCGGGTCGTAGTGAGTGGCGTCGAAGTCGGCCATCGCCGCGGCCAGGCGGGCGACGACGTCCGGATCGGCCCCCGGAGCAATGTGTTCGCCGGTCGTGCCCGGTCGTACCGTGTCGAGCGCGCCGCCCGCGCCGATGGCGATCACCGGGGTACCGCAGGCCATCGCTTCGACCGGGACGATGCCGAAATCTTCCACGCCGGGCATGAGCAGGGCGCGGCAGCGTTGGTACATATCCCGCAGGACGTCGGTAGAGGTGGCGCCCAGAAAAGTTGTCTCGGGTCCGGCGAGGGCTTCGAGCTGAGGCCGGAAGCGACCGGCGCCCAGCACGACCAGCCGTACGCCGGCGAGTTGCGCGGCTCGTATCGCGAGATCGGCGCGTTTGTAGGGAACGAGGCGACCGGCGCAGAGAAAGAAGTCCTCCCGGGCACGTGTGGGATCGTGGGTGAAACGGTCGACATCGACGGGGGGATTGATCACGGTGGCGGTCAGGCCCCACCAGTCGCGGATCCGGTCGGCGACGGCGGTCGAGTTGGCGATCACCTGGGTCAGGCGCGGCGCGGCTCGCAGTTCGGTGCGGCGGGCCAGTGCGCCCAGGGCACCGAGGGCGAACTGACCGGCCCGTCCGCCTGCTTCGCGGATGCGAAACTCTCGATCCCAGGCCCATCGCGCGGGGCTGTGCACATAGGCGATCACGGGCGCGTCGGTGGCCAATGCGGCCTGAGTGGCGAACGAGTGGTGGCTGACGACCACGGCGTCATAGCCCCGCAAAGGCATACGACGTAGGGAGCGGGGAACGAACGGCAGCAGAGGGGCGTGCCGACCGCGGGTCACCGTGTGGGCACGGGAGAGCCAGGTGTCGTGGACATGCCGGACGGGCGGGCGGATTCCGTCCGCCGTGACGATCGGGGCGTAGACGTCCGCGCCGGGCCAGGTGCGGGCGAACTCGCCCACGACGGCTTCGGATCCGCCGAATTCGGTGAACCGTTCGTGGACGATGGCGATGCGGGGTGTGGTCATCGAGATGTGCTCGTTTCGATCTGCCGCGGCGCGGCGGTGCGGCGAATCGCGGGAGCGACCGATCGTCCGCGCAGCAGTCCATCGACGGTGCCGCGTTCGAGGGCGGTCCGGTACACCTGGGCCGCGGCCGCGCAAGCCGACAGGGTGGCGGCGATCGCGTCGTGGTCGTGTGCCGCCGAGGTGACGAAGGATTGCCCGAGTACTCCGCGTTGAAGCAGTTCTTGCAGGAACAATGTGCGGAATGCCTGGCACGGGTTCCCGTGGGAATCGAGGGTTTCGAAGATCAGGCAGGAGGAGCGACCGCGGACCCGGAGGTGGTCGCCGATCCCGAGTTCGGTGGCCAGCGCGGTGAACCCGGTCGCAAGTGCGGCGCCGGCCGCTTCCATTCGGGCGATCGGATCGCCGGTCCGGTAGGCCGCGGCGACCGCGCGGAAGGCCGCCAGCCCGCTGGTTTCCGGTCCGTGCGTGGTGGACAGCAGAAACACGCGGTCGGCGTCGGTGCGCAGGCCACCCCGTTCCAGGTACTCGCGCCGTCCGGCGAGCGCCGATATGGGGAATCCGTTACCCATGGCCTTCCCCCAGCAGGACAGGTCGGGAGTTACGCCGTAGACGGACTGCGCGCCGCCTGCGGCCCAGCGAAATCCGGTGATCATCTCGTCGAACACCAGCAGGGTGCCGTGCCGATCGCACAGGGCGCGCACGGCTTGGAGATAGCCGGGCTCGGGTTCCGCGGTGGCGGTGGCCGCCTCCATGACGACCGCGGCCACGGTGTCGCCCGCCAGGACCGCGGCGAGGGCGTCGGCGTCGTTGTAGGGAAACCGGACGGTTTCGGCGGCGACCTGAGCGGGGATGCCCGCCGACATCGGTGTCGTCGCGATGAACCAGTCGTCGACCGAGAAGAACGGCTGCTCGCAGACGGCGATCCGCTGGCGACCGGACACGGCCCTGGCCAGCCGGACGGCGGCGGTGGTGGCATCGGAGCCGTTCTTGGCGAACTTGACCATGTCCGCACCGGGAACCAGGTCCAGGAAGTCCTCGGCCGCGAGCAGTTCCAGCTCGGTCGGCCTGCTGAAGTTCACTCCGTCGGCGATCGTGGTCGTCACGGCGTCGAGAACCGGCGCGAAGGCATGGCCGAGGGTGACCGAACGCAGTCCCATCCCGTATTCGACGTACTGGTTGCCGTCGGCATCCCAGACTCGGCATCCGTTGCCGCGCACCAAAATCGGCGCCATCTGCTCGGGGTATTGATCGGCTCCGCGGGCGTAGGTGTGAGCGCCGCCCGGCACCAGCTCGTGCAGCCGACGCTGCAGCGCATTGCTGCGGGCGAACCCGTGGTGCGGTGGGAGGCCGGGGTGCAGAGTCATCTGGTGCTCCGTATGCGGTGCGGGCAGGGTACCGGCGGAAGCCGTACGGCAGAGCGGTGCCGGTGAAGTGTCGGACAGGAATACGCTCCGGCGTCGAGGAGGTCGCGGGACCGGCCGGAGGTGTTGTGGTCGTGCGCCGGGGCGCGCCCGGTCGCCGAACTCACGGGACCGGCTCCCCACGCACCGGCGCGTCATCCGTGGCAGCCGTGCGGGCCGGATGACTGTACGCCCAGAGGTCGTGATCGCCGCGGGGTCCGAAGACATCGAGGTGCCCGCGCATCCGCCCCTCCTCGGCGAACCCGGCCGCGGCGACCGCAGCCGCTGCGGCGACGTCGGATACCGGTATCGCGATGGCGACGCGGAGAATCTCGAGCCGTTCGGTCGCATGGCGCACCAGCAGGCGGAGCACCCTCGCGCGGGTTTCCGGGCGAGCCGACGCGTCGGTCCAGACGCTGAGCCGGATGTTGCGATCGAACATGTCCAGCCCGTGCAGCCGGGCTTCGCCGACGAAGCGGCCGTCGTCGAGGATCGTCAGCGTCAGCCCTGGCCCGGAACGCAGTCCTGCCCTGGCTTCGGCGAGTTCGGCCAGCCAGTAGCGCAGGGAATGTCGGCGCAGCCACGCGGCCGGTGACATGTGCGGATCATGTGCCAGCGTCGCCCGGTTGCGGATACGGGCCGCGCGGCGCTGCCGGAAGTCGGAGACACGGCGTGACCGCACCAGCACCCCGCCGCGCTCATCGGAGTCGGAGAGGGCGACGGCGGCGCTGCCCCGCAACCACCTGAACACCCGGCGCAATCGGGAAAGCTGGTACCGCAGACGCGCGGCTGCGATGCTCACGCGGGGCGGCCCGTGCGGGACAGCGGGGGCGGCGGGCAGTTGCGTCGTCATCGGGTGGAGTCGCTGCCGGGCCAGGTAGACGGCGGTGAACCCGAGGTCGGGCCGATCGGGGCGGGTCACCGCCCACAGCTCGTGGTCGCGGCGTGCGCCACCGGCATCGAAATAGGCGGTCATCCGGGCTTCGTACCGCAGGCCCGCCGTGGCTGCGGCCTTGGCCGCGGCGACGTTGCCGGGTGCGATCGGCGCGGTGATTCGCATGAGGCCGAGATTGTCGAAACCGAAGTCCGTCATCATGGTCAGGGCGAGAGCGCCGATACCGCCGCGCGCGACGGCGGAACTGATCCAGATGCCGAGTTCGGCGCTGCCCGCCGCCGCGTCGATCGAGGCCAGTTCGACCTGTCCGGCGAACCGACCGGCCACCTCGATGACCATGCTCACCCGCCGCACGGCGCGTGCCTCGGCCCAGTTGTCGAGGCATTCCCGCACCCAGTGGCGGGCGGTGTGGCGGTCGGGCCAGTCCTGCTCCGAGCTGACCCAGTAGGGCTCCATGATCGCGCGATCACGGAGCCGGATCCGCCGCCACTCGGCGAAGTCGGCGAAGCGCGGCGGCCGCAACCGCACCCCCGTTCCGAGGGGACCGGTGATGGTCTGCTGCGCTTCGATACGGCGGTACTGTCGTCGGGTCATCCGCCGGGACGCTTCCTGCCGAGCGCGACCGTGCCGAGCTTTCCGTCGTCGGAGACCGTGAGCCGCCAGTAGCCGCCGTCGGGCGCCTTGAGCACTGGACCGTTGTCGGCGCGCTCGCAGACCCAGGTTCCATCGGCGGTCACCGCGGCGCGGACGGCGCCGTCGCTGCTCTGTGCCTGGAACACGTCCGCGCCGTGCGGGCTCGCTTGGGACACCACGGTGCCGGTGAAGCGCGGAGTGCGCATGCCCTTGCGGCCGATGACGTTCCAGCCGGCCGGAAACGTCTCGACGGGAATGTCGTCGGTGATCCCCGAGATCAATCCGACCGCGGTGCCTTCCGGACAGCCGACCGGATCCACGCGCACTGGGATGCCCGGCGGCTGCGACTCCGCGTCGAAGATCACGTTCGCCAGATACGGCTGTCGGCAGTAATTCAGTTCGATCCCGACCGAACGGGCCGCGACCTTCGCGTTGACCATGCCGAACTGCGCTGGCCCGCCGCGCCCGTTCTCGCCGACCGACACGGCGACCTCGGCTCCTTCGAACCACACGTTGGTCAGCCACCAGTCGTTGGCGGCGCCGTCGACCCGCAGGTGCCGGTCGGTGGTGAGCGGGTTCTGGTCGGAGACGAATTCGACGTTGGTGAGTGCCAGCCCGGCGTTGTGGTCGTTGCCGGTGCCGAGGACGCCGGTGTGATTACTGGTGAACTTCGAGGAGGTGACGTAGTTCTGGATACAGGATGTGGTCAGTCCGATCCCGAAATTGTTGATGTCGCAGTTGATGAAGGCGGTGCCGCCGGTGTTGTCGCGCAACACGACGCCGCGCTGGGTCAGGTACCGCGGATGGTTGTCGCTGAGGTGGTTGCCGCGCAGTACCACCGCGTCGAAGGAGCAGCGGAAGCATTCCGACAGGTCGACCGCCGTCGAGCCGGGACCTGTGGTGTAGATGCCCAGCCTGGCGAAACGGACCCGGCTGCGTTTGCGCAGCCGCACCAGCGTGCCCTCGCCCGCGTAGACGATCGTGGTGACGTCGGCGCCGTCACCGAGAATCGTGGCGTAGTCCGGCAGATCGGGCATCGACTCGACCCGGTAGTGCCCGGCGGGCAGGTAGAGCACCAGCGGCCCGTCCGGGTTCTTGGCCACGGCTGCGGCCAAAGCCTTGGTGTCGTCGGCGATACCGTCTCCGACGGCTCCGAAGTCCCGGACGTTACGTGCCGCGGGCGCATCGGTGGTGGGCGACCGGAACTGCGGGTCGTCCGGCTCGGCTGTGGTGCAAGCGGCGGTGATCGGAAGTACTGCTGCCGCACCCAAAGTCGCGGCGAGCAAGCGGCGCCGCCGGAGAATGTCGTCGCTCATACCCTCAACCATCCCACCAGTCGATCCGCCGCCGATCCGGGCGCGTGGTAGCCGACCACGCCGGTCGGCCCGGCCGTGCCGAACGCGGTCAGGGCGGTACGCAGCTGCGGTTCGGTGAGGCTGCCGAGATCGGCGACGCCGAGGACGGCATCGGACAACGGCGCCACGGCGACCGCGTCGGCGGCACAACTGACCGGTGCGGTCTCGATGACCACGCGGTAATAGCGCTCACGCAGATCGGCGATGAGATGGGCGAAGTGCTCCGAGGCGATCAGGTCGGACGTGTCCGGCTCGATGTGCCCGATCGGCAGCACCGCGACCCCGGTGCCGCCCCAGTCCTCGGTGATCGCCCGGTCCAGCGGTACACCGCCGCGCAACAGCGTCGTGAGGCCCGGACCGGGCACCGTGCCGGAGCTTCCGTCGCCGGAGGTGTCGGCGTCGACGAGGATCACCGGATGACCGGCATCAGCGAAGGCCAGCGCCAGGGTGTGCGCCACCTTCGATTGTGATCGGCCGGTGACGCTGGTGCATTCGATGGTCTGGGCACCCCGCAGGTGATTGCGCAGTCGCCGGGCCGCCTCGGAGGCGGATTTTCCGTGGTCGAAGGCGGCGACCACCGGGACCGGCGCGACCTCGGCGAGGTCGCTACTCGTGCGAATACGCCGGTCGGTGCGTTCACGCAGGAACGCGGCCGCGAAACCGAGCAACAGTCCACCGAACAGGCCGATGGCGACGAACCGGCTCGTGCCGGGGCCTGACGGAGCGGCCGGTAGTCGGGCACGGTCGACGACCGAGACGCGGGCGGCGGGAGCAGCGCCTGTTTCGATGGACTCGAGACTGTCCACCAGAGCACGGAACTGGGCGACCGTGGCGTCGGTGAGATCACGCGCCCGCTGCGCGGTGGGCGCGGAGACCGCGATCTCCAGGATCGTGGTGGCGGGCGGCGACGAGGCGGTGATCCGCCCGCGGAACTCATCCGGCGATTCCGTCAGCCCTTGGTCGTGGACGACCCGCTCCGCGACCGCGGCGCTGGTGGCCAGTTCGAGATAGGACCGCACGCGCTGCTGGGCCGCCAGGCCGCCCTGGTAGGAGTCGTTGACCGAGGTGCCGGTGGCCATCGAGACGTACATCGTGCTGCTGGCCACGTACGTCACGGCGCGGGACGAGGCGTACCAGGCGCCGGCCACCGTGACGGTCAGTGCGATGGCGGCGATCAGCACCCACCGCCGCCGGACGATATGCCAGATATCGATCAAACCCATGAACTGCGACCTCATGTCTTCGTAACTGCTGAAGCGTGCGCCGGTGACGGGAGCGGCGTCGGGCGGCGGCGAAATTCCGTGACGATCAGATGGACGAACCAGGCGAGCACGGCCGACTGGGCAAACTTGCCGAGATTTTCGAAACTGCCGAGGATCCCGCGTTCGAACAGGGTGGAGGCGCCGGTGATCGCGAGCCCCAGCACGAGGACCGGGAAGAACCGCGAATACAGTGAGCGCTCCCACGCGAGCAGCAGCGCGAAGGTGAACACGACGGCGACGAACACGCCTGCCTCGCCGCCGAGCAGATAGCCTTCGTTCACGTTGCCCTCCGCGAGGGACACCGACACGGTGCTCATGTCCACCGACGCGCCACGCACGTCGTGCGCCCAGGCCGTACCGGATTGGAGCTTCTCGATACCGAGTACCTGCGCCGGGATCAGGCTCAGGCTCGCGTGGTGGAGAACCTCGCCGGGCGACAGCCAGCCCCCTGGACCGACGAAGTAGGCGTCGGTGGCGGCTTCGAGCAGGTCGAAGCGCCGCAGGATACTCAGGAACGGCCGGACGTTCTCCGGGTAGCGGGAGTCGACGACGGTGGCGTCGAGCGCGGCCGTGCCGGAGTTCTTGAACGACTGCAGCCAGCCGAATCCGGCGACGCCGAGCACGCCGATCAGCGCCACGCCGATCGTGGTGCGCCGGTTCCAGCCGACCATCGAAAACCGCACGGCCAGCGCGAGTGCGGCGGCGAGGATCGGTGTCTTGGACTGCACGGCCGACGACCAGTACAGCTCGCCCGCGAACAGCGCGCCGAGCACCAGCGCCGTGGCCTGTGGCCGTGCGGGCCGGAGGAAGACGATCATCCCGAGCGCCGCGATCCCGGCGAACGTGGCGACGAAGCTGAGCAAGGGGTTGCCGCTGCTGACCTCACCGGCCGCACCCAGCGATCCGGTGGCCACCGATGCCGCCCGACCCAACAGTCCGAGCGCATAGAGCACGATCAGCGTCGGGATCACGTCAGGGTTTTCGACCGCCGCCGGGACGGCGCTCGGGGGGTGCCGCCGCCGCCAGAGCGCGTAACCGATGACCAGTAGCGCGTAACACCACAAGCCGAACACCACGTGGTCGAGCACCAGACCGATCCCGCGGTCGTATCCCAGTCCGGCCAGCCGGGGGTCGGAGACATTGTCGCCGTAGTGCGGGTCGGGCCGCACCGCGAGCAGCACCAGCGGCCGCGCCACGTAGGACAGCGACCAGAACAGGGCCTGCGCGATGAAGAACACGCGGGCGATGCCGGGAACCCACAGCGCGGCCGTCGCGACCGTGACCAGTGCGGCCGCGACGGCGGCTATTTCGGTGTAGGCGTTCAGTTCCCGACCTCCGCGGCGAGGCCGACGATCTGCCGGGCACGATCCACGTAACGATGCCCCGCGGCGGTGATCCGCCGGTGCCCGGCCGCCGCGACCTCGGCCGCCCGCTCCGGGTGGGCGGCCACCCAATCGAGAATCGAGACCAGTTCGTCGGTGCCGTCGAACAGGAAGCACTCGACGGTGTCGCGCAACAGCTCGGCATGTTCGCCGGTGCGTTCACCGACGAACAATCCACCGGCCGCGGGCACCTCGAAGGTACGGCAGGTGTGGGTGTCGCGGTTGCCGGAGTTGAGCAGCACCAGATTGGCTGTCACCTCGGCGACCGCCGCGGAGTATTCCGGACCGTACACCGCGCCGCCGACGACGGCGCGAGTGGCGCGCAACTCAGGAACGCGGCGCCAGCCGGGGCCGCGGACCAGCAGGCGCGGTCCGTAACGGCGTGCCAGCGAGACCAGTTCGGCGCGTCGTTCGGGTCGGCACACTCCGATGAAACCGACCAGATGATCACCCGTGCCTCGGCGCGCCGCCGGATGATGCCAGGCCGGGTCGTAAGCGCTGAGCACGAAGCCCGCGGCACGGACGCCACGCGCCAGCAACTCCGGCACGTTGTGCTGTTTGGTGGTGACGATGAGGTCCCAGCCGGGTTCGGCGGCCAGGTAGGCATCGGTCAGGTTCTCGGGATTGGACACGTCGTCGGGGCTGTAGTGCACATGCAATGCGGCGGGGATGTCGAGCAGTCGCTGCTGGTCCAGATGGATCCCCTTGAACACGAACAGCATTTCGGGCCGGAATGTGGCAGCGTTTCGTTCGATCCGGGCGTGTACCCGTTCGACCGTGCGCCGGTCGCGTCGACCGGTCGCCTTCGCGTACACCCACGGCGGCGACAGCCTGGCCGGAAGGGTCACCGGTGTGGAGTCGACCACGAGCACGTCGTGGCCGGCCTGACGAAAGCCGTCGGCCAGCGAACGCGCGTTGCTGCCGAGCCAGTCGTCGCCGACGAACAGGATTCTCATGGTCGGATTTCCTTCCGGGGCACGATCGGCAGGGGCACGGTGTCGGCTTCGGCCCGGTCGCGGCGCGTCAGGAAGCGCACCCGCAGCAGATGCCAGCTGGCGACGGTGATTTCGGCCACCAGCAGGCCGTAGACCAGGGTGTGCACCGAGCGGGTCCGCACGGTGAGCACGAGTGCGCCTGCGGCGACCAGAGTCCCCAGCAGCGCGCCGATCAGGACGCCGGTGGTGTCCTGGCGCACCGGCAGGATGGCCGTGGTGATGAAGGAGGTGACCGTCGTGGCGGGCAGGATCAGCACCTCGATCCGCAACAGGCCGGTGGACGCGGCGAACTCGGTACCGAAGACCAGCCGGATGAGCAGTGGCGCGGCCAGCCAGATGCCGACCGAAGCGAGCGCGGCGACGGCGACCGTCACGGCCAGCGCCTGGAGACTGTGCCGCCAGAACCCGCGATCGTCGCCGCGCCGGGCCATCCGTGGCAGCAGCGCGAAGCCGATGGCGTCGAGCAGTGATTGGACCGCGCGCACGAGGCGGTCGCCCGCCGAGTACAGCCCCAGCGAGACGGCGTCGAGCACGGTCGAGTACAGCGTCGCCGCGCCCTGACCGTAGCCGGTGACCAGCAATCGGGAGACGAACACCGGCACGCTGCGGCGCAGCACGACCCCGTAGTAGCGAGGACGGGTCGGCGACCCGTACCGGCGCCAGGCGTCCCACCATGTCAACGCCACCGTCGGCACGGAGGACAGCAGTAAGCACAGCAGGGCGATGTGCGAGTTCGGCACCTGGGGAAGCAAACCGACCAGCAGCCCGAGATAGCACAGCCGGCCGATGGTCTGATACGCGGTGGAGGTGCCGAATCGTCCCTCACCGATCAGCAGCCAGTCCTCCGACAGGGACCAGAAGCCACCGACGAACAGCCCGAGCAGCACCATCTGCGCTGCTTCCGGCACGCGCACGGCGGAGGCTACGGCGAGCGCGACACCGAACAGCGTCGCCGTGGTGAGCCGGATGGCCAGATAGTCGCCGCGCAGCTGGTTGATCTCCCGCAAGCGGGTGTCCTTGCGCGCGTTGATCTCCGGCACGCGGGCGGACAGGAACTGCGTGACTCCCAGATCCACGACGAGCGAGCCGATGAAGTAGGCCGACATGCCGATGGCGAGCAGGCCGAGGCCGTTGGCGCCGAGCACCCGGGCGATCAACGGCACGGTCACGACCGTGACGATGTACTGACCGTATCTGCCGAAACTCACCAAGGCGATGTCGCCGAGCACCTCGAACCGGCTCGGCTTGCTGTGCGCGCCACCACCTCCTGGCCCGCGCGCCCCGTCGGCGCGCCGGTGCACCCCGCTGGGGCGCGGGGGCAGTTCGACCCGGGGGAAGACGTCGGTGGTGAGCGTGGCCAGGTAATCGGGTTCGGTCACGGCGGCGCCACCTCGTCGAGAAAACGGGTGACCACATGTGCCGTGGCGCGGATGTCGAAGTCGCGCGCGCGGTCGGCGCCCGCGGCGGCGATCCGGGCGCGTGCGGCTGGATCGCCGAGCAGTTCGGTGAGAGCCGTGGTGAGGGCGGCTTCGTCACCGGCAGGCACCAATCGGCCGGTACGCCCGTCGTCGATGATCTCGGCCGGGCCGCCGGGCACCGTCGCGATCACCGCGCAGCCCGCGGCCATACCTTCCACGACCACCTGCCCGAACGGCTCGGGCAGTACCGAGCAGTGCACGAGCACGTCGGCCTCGGCGAGGTACCGGTCGGGGTCGTCGACGTGACCGGTGAAGGTCACGGCCAGACCGAGTTCGTCGGCGAGTCGTTCCAGGTACTGCCGGAACGGCTGTTCATCGAAGAACGTCCCGCCGACGAGGTACACCGCGGACGGCCGGGTCGGTACCGCCGCCAGGGCTCGCAGGAAGACGTCCTGACCCTTCCAAGGGCTCAGCCGTCCCACGACGACCACGACCGCCTCGGCGGCCGCGCGGCCGCGCGGCGACGGCGGTGCGGCAGGCAGGGCGACGCCCGGATAGGCGACGGCCGCCGGGACACGCGCGGGCAGCGTGGCACGGGTGCCGTGACTATTGGCGAGCACTCCCCGGCAGACCAGGGCGGCCAGCAGCCGGATCGTGGTGGCCGGGAGCAAGCCGAAGTAGTCCCGGGACACCCGGTCGTGGACCTGCCAGACGAGCGGCACTCGCGCGCGGCGGGCCGCGACCGCCCCCAGCACGAGCGCTTTGCTGCTCTCCGCGACCAATACCCGAGCGCGCAGCTCGCGGACCGCTCCGCCGACCGTCCAGCCCAGCCGCAGCAGCGCGAGAAACCCGGTGATCAGCCGCAACGGGCCGGATCCTGTGGTCATCGCCCGGCTGTCGAATCGGCCTGTCACGACACGAGTCTCGATCCCCGCCTCGCGGGCGCGGGCCAGCACCGGGCCGTCCTCGGTGCACACCAGCGCCACTTCGGTGCCCTGCGTCCGCAGCGCGCGCAACAGCCGCAGGGTGGCCAATTCGGCCCCGGAGGGCGCGGCGGTGTGGCCGAGGAAGACGGCGGGTCCGCTCATGCGAGCTCCCGGTACAGCGCCGCATGCCGCCGGGCGGCGGCATCCCAGCTGAAAGTCTCCGCGTGGGCGCGGCATTGCGCCGGTGTGGGCCGACCGCCCGCGATCGCCGCGCTGATCCGAGCCGCGAGCGCGGTGGGGTCGCCGGGCGGCACGATCAGCGACGGATCCAGGCCCTGCACGGCGTCGGGCAAACCACCGCACCGGGTGACCACCGGCGCCCGTCCCGCGGCGAGCGACTCGAGGGCGATCAGGCCGAATCCCTCCAGGGCTATGGTCGGCACCACCGTGAGTGCGGCGGAGATGTAGCGGGCGGCCAGCTCATGGTCGGGAATCCGGCCGGTGAACTCGACGCTGCCGTCGAGCCCACCCTCGGTGGCTCCGCGCCGGAGATCCGCCTCGGCGCTGCCGGCTCCGACGATGACCAGACGAGCCTCCGGGTGTTCGGCGAGCACCGCGGGCCAGGCGCGCAGCAACACATCGATCCCCATCCGGCGCTCCAGCCGACGCACACAGAGCACGACCGGCGCAGACGCGGGGACCGGGGCGGGGCGGAACCGTGTGAGATCGACCCCGGGCGCGATCACCTCGATACGATCGGGCGCGATGCGGTAATCGTCGCACAGCACGTTGCGGAAGTGTTCCGAGAGCACAACGAAACGATCCGCGCAAACGTATCGCATACGTTCGATGTGGTATTTGGCGAAGGCTGCGACGGGATGCTGTCCGTGCATTCGACTTTCCGCTGCCCACGGGCCGTGGAAATGCACGACGAGTGGTAGCCGGCGACCACGCCGGTCCCGGGCGGCCGGGCCGTAGAGGCAGAAGTGGCGATCCACGACCGTGCCGGGGTCCAATGCGTCGCGAGCGCAGAACGCGGTGCGGGCGCGGCGCAGGGTCGACCCGCCGACCGGCCCCCAGGATCGGGCTCCGGCATGCGTCCGGTCGGGCAGGCCGAATGCCGCGGCCGACATCGAAATCCCTGGGACATCCGATAAAGCGCCGTGCAAGTCCGTGAAATATCGGCCCAGGCCGCCGGGCGCGGCGCCGAACCATTCCGATCCGGTCATGTGCACCTTCACCGCGCCGGACGCACTCGTCATGACCCGATCCCTTCGTCCCGTTCGCCGCACCGTGAAGTCGTCTGCCGAACTCGTTCACGGCCGGAAAGTATAAGGCTGCACACCGGATTCATCCTGGTCGTGCAGAGGTGCGGTAACCGATATCCAGCACTGGGAATTCCGAACGCAGATGCCAACTCGCGGTGAAATGTGGCATAGTTTCGGCAATTACGAGGCAATGTCCGATCGCGATTCTGACAAAGGGGCGGCTTGGGATGCGGAAACTGTCGGTGTGCGTGCCGGCCTACAACGCGGAACGAACTCTTTCCGCGACCCTGGACTCGGTGCTGGCCCAAGATCTCGATTTCGAAGTCGTGATCCTCGACAACGCGAGCACCGACCGCACCGGTGACATCGCGCGGGCGCGGCGCGATCCGCGCGTGCGTGTGCTGCGCAACGATCGGGTACTGCCGATCGGCGCCAATTGGGACCGGGCGATCCGGGAATCCACCGGGGACCTCGTGAAGGTGGTCTGCGCCGACGACATCCTGCGCCCCGGCGCCCTCACCGCGCAGTCGGCGGAGTTCGACGACGACGCGATCGCGTTGTGCGCGGGCAGGTTCGACGTGATCGACGAGGCCGGCGACATGCTCGAGACGGGGCTGGGGCTGCCGCAGCTGGTCGGTAGGCACGGCAGCCGCCATCTGGCCCGGATGATCGTGCGTCGCGGACCGGCCGACTTCGGCCCCACGGCGGCCGCCATGTTCCGGCGTACCGACTACGACGCCGTCGGCGGACTGCGCGGCGACCTGGTGTTTCCGATGGATGTGGACCTGTTCGCCCGCGTCGGCAGCCGCGGCGCTTTCGTCGGGCTCGGCGACATCGTCGCCGCGTGGCGGAACTCCTCGTTCAACCTGTGCAGTCGCACCTCGACCCGTAGCAAGCTCACCGAGCAGCTGCGATTCCATCATCGCCTGGGCACCGATCACCCGGATCTCGTGCGTCCGGCCGACGTGCTGGCCGGTGATCTGCGCCTGGTCCGGGCGTTGGGTACGCGGCTGCGGGTGCGCGCGCGGGCCACGGTCGGCCGCTGAGCACGATCGCGGTTGCTTCTGTCGGGTAGCGTCCACCGTCGATCACACCGTCGAGTTCGCGCCGTAGACAGCGGCGGTGCCGCCGCACACCGGCAGGACAGCCACGATCATCAGCGCCGTGGCCGGTGCGACCGAGTAAGCCGGCCAGTGCAGCCGGTGTCGGCGCATCCGAGGGGTGGTGTTCATCGGTACGGCTGTCCTTCGCTCGTGAACTGCTGGCCGGGGGGTGTGGCTGTCGGGATGGGGTCGAAGGATGGGGTTCCGTCGTCCACACCTCCTTTTCTGGGTCCGCGGGGATCGTCGAGGAACCAGCGCCCGTCGAGTTCCGGAAGTCCGGACGACACTTCACCGAGCAGGTCGGGCAGCGTCAACAGCACCCGGTCGGGTGCTGCCGCGATCAGCTCCCGTGGGCTGATGATCGGGATGTCGGTGCCGGGCATTCGGCATCCTTGCTTGGCGGGCGCGACGTCGGCGACGCCGGCGACGAGCCCCTGGTGCGCATCAGCCAGCGACAGCAGGGCAACCGCCCGGGACGCGGCCCCGTAGGCGTAGACCCGCTGCCCGGCTGCGGCCGCATCGACCAGCCAGTTCCGCAGCGCGCGGACGTGATCGTCCACGATCCGCTGTAGCCGGCGCAGCGATTCCGAGGTGATGAGCTCTCGTTCGCGGGACAGGATCTCGCGCACGGTGTGGTCGGGCGTGGCGGGGCCGCGCCGAGCTGCCACCAGCACCGTCCCGCCGTAGAGATCGAACTCCCACGCGGTGGTCACGCCCATGCCCGCGTCGGTGAGCGCCAGGCTCAGCGCATGCAGGGAGTAGTACGCGAAATGCCCGTGGCGCAACGCGTTCCACTGCCGCTGTGCCACGATGGCGGCGAGCGAGTGGTACTGCAACAGCAACAACCCGTCCTGGGCGACGGCCGCGGCGCGGGCGGCGAAGGCGGCCCGCTGGTCGGGTTCGTGCATGATGCCGAAACAGTCCAGAACCAGGTCCGCCCGTGCCGCGTCGGCTTCCGCGCAACCACGCTCGGCCAGCAGCGGCAGCCACGAACCGCCGTGCGGACTGCCGAATTCGATGACCGTGTTGCCGCGCAGCAGGCCGGCCGCGTCGACCCGCGCGATCGCGGCAGCGGCCTGATCACGGAGGGCCTGCGGCTCCACTCCACGGGGTTCGGACGCCACGGTGTCGTCTTCGGCGAGCTGTGCCAGCTCGCATCGCGCACACCGCACCATCCGCAGGGGATGCCTGGTCTCCGCCGGCGTCACCGGCCGTGCCGCTGGCGGGAAATCATCAGCTGCTGGCACCGTCCCGAGGTCCAGGACGGTGTGCAGAACGGCGCCGGAGCAGGCGCGGCAGCGGCCGGTCATGACACGATGTCGGTGTGCGTATCGAGCAGACCGACCTGGTCGACGTGGTGGTGCTGGTCCCAACGCCCGTCCGGGACGACCGGGGCCTTTTCACCCGGACCTTCGATGCCGCCGAATTCGACTCCCACCTCGGGATTCCGGGATTTTCCGCCAGTTTTGCGCAGGACTCGCAGTCCCGGTCGCGCCGGGGGGTGGTGCGCGGCATGCACGGCCGATCCGGGCGCGGCGAGGCCAAGCTGGTCCGCTGCGCACACGGCGCGGTGCACGACGTGCTGGTCGATATCCGGCCGTCGTCGCCGACGTTCGGCCGGACGCAGGCGTTCCGGCTCGACGACGAGGAGTTCCGGCACCTCTACGTGCCCGCGGGATTCCTGCACGGATTCCAAGCACTCACCGACACCGCCGACGTGTGCTACCGCATCGATCGGCCACACGATCCTGCCGAAGATCTCAGCGTCGCCTTCGACGATCCGGACTTGGCGATCGCGTGGCCGCTGCCGGTGACGGTGGTGTCGGATCGCGACGCGAACGCCGGACGATGGGACCATCTGCGGACTACCCTGTCGCCGGCGCGGTGACCGCACGCAGCCGCGGGTCCAGTGCGCCGGACGCGCGCAGCCGCTGGAGCCACGTGAGTCGCGTGAATCGCTGGAAAAAGGCGTCCCGGGTGAGGCCACGTTCGGTGTACTCACGGTAGAGTTCGGCGGCGCCGTCGGGCACCGACCACTGCGCCTCGAACCCGAGCACCGTACGAGCGGCGGAGAAGTCGACCCGGTAGGAGCGTGGGTCGGCCCCGGTCTCACCGGTGACCAGCAGCCGCGACCCCGGCACGGTGGCCACCACCGACTCGGCGATCTCGGCAACGGTGAGGTTGTTTCGCTCGGTCCCGATGTTGAACGCCCGGCCGGCGACGGCCGATGCCGGTGCGGTGAGGCAGCGTTCGAAAGCTGCCGCGATGTCGCGGGCGTGGACCAGCGGCCGCCAGGGCGTGCCGTCGGAGAGCACCTTGACCACACCGGTGAGGACGGCGTGACCGACGAGATTGTTGAGCACGATGTCAGCGCGGGGGCGAGGCGAGAATCCGAACGCGGTCGCGTTGCGCAGGAAAACCGGAACGAAGTGGTCGTCGGCCAGCGCCGCGACGTCGTCTTCGACCCGCACCTTCGACTCGGCGTACGGGGTGATCGGCCGCAGCGGCGCCGACTCGGTCACCAGCTCGTCTCCGGCGGCCCCGTACACCGAGCAGGTGGAGGCGTACAGGAACCGTGACACACCGGCTTCTTTCGCGAGCCGAGCCAGACGCACCGAGGCGCGATGGTTGATCTCGTGGGTGACTTCCGGCGCGAGCGCGCCCAAAGGATCATTGGACAGCGCGGCGAGATGGACGACCGCATCGATGCCGCGAAGGTCTTCGATCCCCACCGATCGCAGATCGAGGCGCAGACCCACCGGGTCGCCGGAGAACTCGCCGAGCAGGCAGTCGGCGAACCAGCCGGTGTCGAGCCCGATGACCTCGTGCCCGGCGGCCCGCAGTATCGGGACCATGACGGTGCCGAGGTATCCCTGATGCCCGGTGACCAGGACTCGCATCGTTGTCACTGCTTCTCCCATCGAATGACGGCTTTGTCCACCACGAAGGCTTCGGCGTACTCGGTGCGGCACTGCACGCCGCGGATCCGCGCGAGCGCCAGGAACGCGGTTTCGTCGAACCAGTCGCGACCGGTCTGGGACGGGTAATACCGGTGCAGCAGTTGCGATTTCCGCTGGACCAGCTCCGCGTCGACCGGGTGGAACACGGTCGGCGCCGGTGTGTCGACCTCCGCCTTGAGGATCTCGTAGCCGAGGATCAGGTGGTCGCGGAACTCGGTCGGCACCAGCTCCGCGAGCGTGCGGTGATCTTGGTGCGCGTCGCCCGGTTGCGGGGCGAACACCAGGTCCGGTTCACCCGCCCGGCGAAACTCCGCTACGGCCGTCTTGATCCGATCCCAGTGCGCCGGTGCTCGTCCGTCCGGGACGTCGAGCACCGTCAACTCCGGTGTCCGTCCCGCACAGAAGGCGGTGAGCGCCGCCCGTTCCTCCTCTTCGCGCTCGGTGCCCGCACCGGAGAGGACCAGCGCGCGCACCCGCATATCCGGATGGGCGCGGGTCAGCGACAACAGCGTGGCGCCCATGCCGATCGGGATGTCATCGCAGTGCGCGCCGAGCAGGGCGATCTCGGCGGGCCGCGGGGGAAGCAGCGCGATCACGGCTCCCACACCATCCATGGCCGGTGTCCGCTGCGGTAGGCCGCGTCGAGCTCGGCGCGCTCCTTGAATGTATCCGCCGGCTTCCAGAATCCGTCGTGGCGGTAGCCGAACAACCGGCCCTGGCCGGCGAGGGCTCCGCAGGCGTCCTCCACCAGATCTCCACCGGGTGGCAGCAGGTCGAAGATCTCTCTGCCGAGCACGAAATAGCCGCCGTTCTCCCACAATGGCATATTCGCCACGGGAACGATGTCCTTGACCTCGCCGGTAGGGCTGAGGTCCACGCAGTGGAACGACGATTGCGGCGGCACCACCATGAGAGATGCCGCCGCCCCCGAAGCGTGGAACTGGGTGATCATCTCGTCCAGGGGAGCGTCGGTGAGGACGTCGGCATAGTTGGCCAGGAAGTGCTCGTCGTCGCCGAGATGCTCGCGCACCCGGCGCAGCCGCTCCCCGATGGCCGATTCAACGCCGGTATCGACCAACGTGATCGTCCAGTCATCGATATCGCTGCCGAGCAATTCGACCCGGCCGTTGCGGATCACGAAGTCGTTGGACGCCGACTCCCGGTAGGTGAGGAAGAAATTCTTGATGTGCTCGGCGCCGTATCCGAGGCACAAGATGAATTCGGTGTGGCCGTAGTGCGCGTAGTACCGCATCACGTGCCAGAGCAAAGGGCGGGGGCCGACGAGTTGCAGCGGCTTGGGCACCATGTCATCGCTGCCTCCGCGCATGCGCATGCCGTAGCCACCGCAGAACAAGACGACTTTCATCAGCGCCGGTTTCCTTTCGACTCGGCTCCGGCCTGCACGGTGCGGGCCGGGAACGCCGGGTCGATCACGTGCAGCTCGGGCAAGGGATAGGCGAGCCGACCGCCCCACTCGGCGACATGCCGCAACTGTGCGGTGATCTCGGACTCGAGATTCCAAGGCAGCACCACGATCACGTCCGGGCGATCAGCGTCGAGGCGGGCGGGCGGGTGGATCGGGATTCGCGTTCCCGGTGTGAATCTGCCGTGTTTGTAGGGGTTGCGGTCGACGGTGTACTCGAGCAGGTCAGGTCGGATCCCGCAGTAGTTGAGCAGTGTGTTGCCCTTGCCCGGTGCACCGTATCCGGCGACGCGCTTGCGCTGGTGCCTGCAGTCGAGCAGGAACCGAAGCAACTCGTGCCGCACCGACTCGGCACGCTCCCGCAGCGATGTGTAGCCGGCCACCGAGTGCAGTCCGGCGGCACGCTCGAGGTCGAGCACCAGCCGCACCCGGTCGCTCACCGCCTCCGCGGCGGCATCGGGGCGCACCCACAACCGGATCGATCCGCCGTGCGTCGGCAGCCGATCGACATCCACCACGGTCAATCCGGCGACAGCGAGCGCACGCTGCGCCGACAGCACGGTGTAGTACTGGAAATGCTCATGGTAGATGGTGTCGAACTGACCGAACTCGACCAAGTTCAGCGCATGGTGGACTTCGATGGTCAGCATGCCGTCATCCGCCAGCAAGATGCGCAGCGCACGTGTGAACCCGCGCAGATCCGGGATGTGGGCGTAGACGTTGTTGGCGATCACCAGATCCGCGGGTCCGTGTTCGGCACGTATGAGACGTGCCGAATCCTCGTCGAGAAAGGCGGTTTCGGTGGGCACGCCCGACTCGCGAGCCGCTGCTCCGACGTTGGCCGATGGCTCGATGCCCAGGCATCGGATGTCGCGGTCGACGACGTGGCGCAATAGGTAGCCGTCGTTGCTGGCGACCTCTACCACGAACGAGTTCCTGCCCAGCCCCAGCCGTGCGGTCGCGGTGTCGACGAACTCGCCCGCGTGCCGGACCCAGCTGTCGGAGTAGGAGGAGAAGTAGGCGTATTCGGTGAAGGTGTCCTTCGGCGTGATCAGCGCCGGAATCTGCAGTAGCAGGCAGTCGGCGCACACCCGGAGGTGCAAGGGATAGGTCGGCTCGGGCAGGTCGAGTTGATCGGCGGTGAGGAACGATTCGCACGGCGGTGTGGCGCCGAGGTCCAGAATGCTGGACAGCCTGTCGGAGTCACAGAGTCGACAGCGCACAGATCCGATCCTTTGCTCGAAACGCCCCGGCCCGCCGGAACGCCCGTCGCGGCACACGAAGCAGAAGCTGCCCGGCGTATCACGAGATGCGCGCGACGAGAACGTCATTCGTGGTACCGACCGCACCTGTTGCGACCTTCAGCGTACCGACGGCAATATCGGCTGGATTACACATCCGCGTTACTAACTGTGATATAGGGCACATTCAATATTCGCCTTCATGGTGTTATTCCAAATGCGCATCACAATGGGTCGCTGGGTGGATTCGCATCAGTTAACATCCCGATCACGCTCCCTCGCGCACACCTTCTGACCGGCGAGAAATGTTGTGACACTTGCCGATCAAGTGCCGAGGAAGCGCTCGGTAGAGGCGGTCGGGACGCTGCCGGGACAGCCGATCCTCGGATCGGGTAGCAATTCCACCGTTGCCCCAGGAGGGGTGTCTCTTGATGAAATCCAAGGCTGTCCCGGAATGGCATGGGACCGCCGAAATCCCACGATCCCTCGCGGTTACCCCGGTTACCGTCTCGACCCGTAAGGCCTGGCGATCGGAGTACGTACGCCGCCTCGCCATCACCGATTTCGCCGCCGTATCCGTCGCTGTGGGGAGTGCGCAGCTGATCCGTTTCAATGAGGGCGGCGCTCCGCCGCTGGCCTGGGAAGGGCCGTACCGGGTCGGTTACACGATGGTATCGGGCGCGCTGGTCATCGGCTGGTTCGCGATCCTCGGTAGTGCGGGCAGCCGTGCGCCGCAGCTGGTCGGCAGCGGTGTCGAGGAATTCCGGCGGCTGATGTCGGCGACGATGCACCTGTTCGGCGTACTGGCATTCACGTCGCTGGCACTCGAAATAAAGTTCGCCCGCGGGTATCTCGCGATCGCCTTTCCGGCGGGCGTACTCGCGGTGGTCGGTGGACGACTGTGGTGGCGCCACCAGCTTGCCAGGGCACGCCGCCGGGGACGCTATCGTTCGGCCGTACTCGTGGTCGGTACGGCCGAAGCGGCCGCGGCGATATCCGCGGCGTTCGCCACAGACCCGGGTGCCGGGTACAACGTTGTCGGCGCCTGCGTGCCGGGTGGGCAATCAGGGGATGCGCCGCTGGCGTTCGCCGGCGGCACGGTCGCGGTCGTCGGTGACGACAGCGCCGTGCTGCGCGCGGTCCTGCACACGCACGCCGACACCGTCGCCATCGGTCCCACCCGGCATCTCGGCCCGACCGAGTTGCGCAGGCTCGCCTGGGAACTGGATGCCCTGGGAGTCGAGTTCATGCTGGCGCCAGGGGCGGTCGACATCGCCATATCCCGCCTCACCAATCGGCAGGTCGCGGGAATGCCGATGATGCACATCGCCGAACCGCAGTACGAGCGGGCTCGGTCGGTCAGCAAAACGGCCTTCGACATCGTCTTCGCGACGATGTGCCTGCTACTGCTGCTGCCGGTGTTCCTCGTGATCGCGGTCGCGGTGAAGACCACCAGCCGCGGCCCGGTCTTCTACCTGTCCGAACGCATCGGCCGATACGGCCTGCCCTTCCGCATGATCAAGTTTCGCAGTATGCACGACGATGCCGACCGATATGCGGAAGCTTTGATCGCACAGCAGGGTGGAAATCCGGTCTTCTTCAAACTGAAGGGCGATCCCCGGGTCACGCCGGTCGGACGATTCCTGCGCAAGTACAGTCTCGACGAGCTGCCGCAGTTCCTCAACGTGCTGCGTGGCGACATGAGCGTGGTCGGGCCGCGACCGCAGGTCCGGCGGGAAGTCGACACCTACGACCACATGATGCGCCGACGCCTGCTCGTGAAGCCAGGGCTGACCGGCTTGTGGCAGGTCAGTGGCCGATCGGACCTTCCGCTCGAAGACGCCGTGCGGCTCGATCTGTCCTACGTGGAGAACGTGTCCATGCGGATGGACCTGCGGCTGATCGCGCGCACGCTCGGTGTGGTGGCCCGGGGTGACGGAGCGTATTGAAGCCCCTGCGGGCGGGCGGTAGTCGGATGTTCCGACGGCCGCTCCCGTAGAGCCGTCGAGAACGCGCGCGATCGGGGCTGAGCACGACCGCCTCAGCGGCAGAACACGGTGTCAGTGGCCGTATCAGGCGGGTGTCAGGGTGGTGTCAGGCCGGACGCCGAGAGTTGTTGCCATGACGAAGAACAGCAACCCGGCCCCCGCTTCGAACTGGACCGGCACGGTGCCGGTGGACGATACCGCCCTGGCGGTCACCGACACCGGCGGTGCCGGTATCCCCGTGATCTACTGCAATGGCCAGTTCGCCACTCAGGGCTACTGGCGGCGGGTCATCGCCGAGCTCGGCCCCGGCTACCGGCACATCACCTTCGACGAGCGGGCTCGCGGCAAATCGCGGCGGTCGGCGGACTATTCCTTCGAGGCCGCCGTCCGGGACGTCGATGCGGTCTCGGCGGCCAGAGGCGTGCACCGGCGCTGTTGGTGGGCTGGTCCTACGGGGCAGTCGTCGCGGCGCACTGGGCCGACCGGAATCCGGACCGTGCCATGGGCGCGGTACTGGTCGACGGCGCGTTCCCGTACGACTGGCTCGACGAGGCCATGGAGCAGCGGATCCGCAAGCTGTTCAAGCGGCTGAGCTGGTTCACGCCACTGCTGCGCCCGACCGGTCTGACCCCGCGGATGACCGCCGAACAGATGGCCGAGAGCAACATCGAGCTCGGCAAGCTCTCCCGTGCGCGCGAATTGGGTCCGCTGCTGGACCGCAGCACTGTTCCGGTGCGGTATGTGGTTGCTTCGGGGACGTCGTTCGGAAGCCGTGGCGACGAGCAAGAGCGAATCCGCACCAGCCTGGACGGCGTGTGCGCCCGCAATCCGAACATCCGGATCAGCGCGAAGGTCGCCGGCAACCACGGCGCGATCCTGCGCAAGGACTTCCGCGCCATCGCCGATGCCGTCCGCCAGACCGCACCGGCCGGAGACCAGCACGGCTCGCCGAGCCGCTGACCGGCCGCGGCAGCGTGGCGGATACAGCGCCGTCACCGCGCCTTCGCGCGCCGCCGCCGCTCCACTTCCTCGCGCTCCAGCACAGCTGCCTCCGCGAGGGTCGGGGCGGTCCCGCCGAGTCGTACGGGGACCCACCGCGCGCCTTCGACCATTGGGTAGTCGCATTGCGCGCGGTCCAAGAGTTCACTCATCCGGGTGCGCAGCGTGGCGGTCAATCCCTCGGTCGGTCCGGTCGGTGGGATCGGTGCGCCGATGCGGATATTGATCGGGAAATTATGGCGGCCCAGCTGTTTCGGGATGTCCTTGGTCCAGATCCGGTGCGCGCCCCAGATGATCATCGGGACGATCGGGACATCGGCTTCCACAGCCATCCGAGCCGCACCGGATTTGAATTCCTTCAGCTCGAAGCTGCGGCTGATCGTCGCCTCGGGGTAGACCACGACCAACTCGCCCTCACGCAACGCGGTCACCGCGCGGGCGTAGGACTCGGCTCCGGCCGTGCGATCGACGCCGATCGCCTTGCAGTGCCTCATGAGAAAGCCGACGACGCCGTGTTCGAGTTCGGCCTTCATCATGAACCGGACGTTGCGGCCGGACTCGCGCCCGACCAGTCCTACTTCCATGAAATCCAGATAGGCCGTGTGATTCACCGCCAGCACCGCGCCGCCGGAGCGCGGAATGTACTCTTGGCCCTTGATATCGAGGCGCAGACCCTGCGCGAAGAAGATGGCGCGGGCCAAGCCGGTGAGAATGTCGTAAACCGGTTCGCGCGCCATCGCACCTCCCGCTACTGCCCCGCCGCGTTCTTGCGCGCGGCCTTGGCCTCGGCTTCGGCGGCATCCATCGCGTCCGCCTCTTCCAGGGTAGGAGCGCTGCCGCCCAGACGGGCGGGCACCCAGTAGGCGCCCGGCTCGTGCGCGTAGTCCTTTTGCAGATCGAGCAGCATCTCCCGCATGGTCGAGCGCAGCTCGGCGGTCAATTCGGCGGCGGGCTCGAACGGCTGGATCGGCTCGCCGACCGCGATCGAGATGGGCGTGTTGGTGCGACCGAGGCGCTTCGGGAACCCCTTCGTCCAGACCCGCTGCGCGCCCCAGATGACGATCGGGATGATCGGCACCTCCGCCTCGATGGCCATGCGCGCCGCGCCGGACTTGAATTCCTTGATCTCGAAGCTACGGCTGATCGTCGCCTCGGGGTACACGCCGACCAGCTCGCCACGGCGCAGATAGTCCACAGCGGCCTTGTAGGAATCCGCGCCCGCCGAACGGTCGACGGGGATGTGCTTGAGCGCGCGCATGATCGGACCGGAGATCTTGTTGTCGAAGACCTCCTTCTTGGCCATGAACCGGACGTAGCGCTTCGGGGTGCGCACCGGCAGGCCCGCGTAGGTGAAGTCCATGTAGCCGGTGTGGTTCACCGCCAGCACGGCGCCACCGCGGGCGGGAATGTGTTCATCGCCCTTGACGGTGAACTTCAGACCTTCGATGAAGAAGACGGTACGGGCGAGGCCGATGATCGTCCGGTAGACGGGTTCCACAAGTCCGCTAGCGTAGTCGCTGCTCGTCCCCATCGGCAGTTCGCGCCGCCGCGCGCCGCGCCGGAGCGAGGACGCATGAGCAGCCCCGACCGCACGTCCGGAGAGAAGAGGATCGTCGAAGTGGAACGCGCCCGATCGGTACCGCGCGAGTACGACCGCAGTGCAGCACGCGAGCGGAACCGGGCCGGGCGAGCGACCCGCGCCGCGCTGGCCTGCGGCTCCGCCTTGCTCGCGGCGATCGCGCTGACCGGATGCGACTCCGTCGTCGGCATTCCGGAGGAGACGCCGCCGCAGGCGGCCGTTCGTACGACGCCACCGGCCGCCGTCCCGGCCACGTCCCCGCCGAGCACCTCCGCGCTTCCGCCGGTTCCCGCCGACGCTCCGCCGGTCGGCGCGGTCGCGGGGGTGCCCGCCGCCGCCCCGGCGATGCGGCGCTGGGCGGCCGACCAGCGCTCGCACACCATCGCCGAGATGCAGGACAAGTGCTGGACCATCGCGCCCAGGAACGTGGCCGAGATGTACGGAGACCAGCAGGCAGTCCTCACCGCGTTGGCCCAGCCCGGCACGGCGGGCGAGGACGACGTCGTCTGGAAGAGCCCGACCACCACCGTCGCCGTCCAGCGCGCCGAGATCGAGACCGGCTACGCCTGCCCGCGTGTCGCGACGGCCGGTGCGGAAATCGCCTACAACGACGCCGACGCCCGGCACACCGTGCGCCGGTACCTCTCCCGCTTCGTCGGCACTCCGCTCGACCCCGCCGACAAAGAAGGCGACTACCCTCTGATCTGTAAGGCGTCCCCGGCGACCTGGGACCCCAAGGGCACCGGGCGTCCGAGCCCCGCGCCGCTGGCGAACAACCAGGGCGTGCTCACCGGGGCCACCGAGTTCGCCGACCAGCAGATCCGGTCGGAGCAGGTGAACACCGACTACATCGCGGTGCTCGTACCGGTGACCAACTCCTCCGGTGTGACGCAGACCCGCACCTTCACCTTGCGCTCCGGGACGGACGGCTACTGCATCGGCGATGTCTCGCCGTAACCACTACCCTGGTTGGCTGGTAAACAGCAGGAGGAGCAGCTAGTGCAGATCACCAGCGTCGGACACGCCGGATTCCACATCCGCACCGCGGCCGGGTCGATCCTTTGCGATCCCTGGGTGAACCCCGCGTACTTCGGTTCCTGGTTCCCGTTCCCCGACAACACCCAGCTGGACTGGGACGAGCTGGGCGCATGCGACTTCCTCTACGTCTCGCACCTGCACCGCGACCATTTCGACGCGAAGACGCTGGCCGAGCACGTGAACAAGGACGCGACCGTGCTGCTGCCGGACTATCCCGTGCCGGATCTGCGCCGGGAGCTCGAGCAGCTGGGCTTCCACAAGTTCTTCGAGACCGAAGACTCGGTCAAGCACACGGTGACCGGCCCCGGCGGGGACCTGGACGTCATGATCATCGCGCTGCGCGCGCCCGCCGACGGCCCGATCGGCGACTCCGGGCTCGTGGTCTCCGACGGTGAGACCACCTGCTTCAACATGAACGACGCCCGCCCGGTCGACATGGACGTGCTGCAGGACGCCTTCGGCCATGTCGACATCCACCTGCTGCAGTACTCGGGCGCTATCTGGTACCCGATGGTCTACGACATCCCGGCCCGCACCAAGTCGAACTTCGGCAAGCAGAAGCGTCAGCGCGGCATGGACCGGGCCCGCAGCTACATCGAGCAGGTCGGCGCGACTTGGGTGGTGCCGTCGGCGGGTCCGCCGGTGTTCCTGGACGACGAGTTGCGCTACCTCAACGACGATCGCGGTGACGAAGGCAACATCTTCCCCGACCAGAAGGTGTTCCTGGAGCAGATGGAGATCCACGGCAACGCGGGCGGGATCCTGATGATCCCCGGCTCGGTCGCCGACGTGCGCGGCGCCGAGCTGACCCTGACCCACCCGAGCGACCCCGCCGAGATCTACGACAACAAGGCCGAGTACATCGAACGGATGGCCCGGCGCCTCGCCCCGGTACTGGAGGCCGAGAAGGCGACCTGGGAGCGCGGCGATGGCTCGCTGCTGGAGCCGCTGCGCAAAGTGTTCGAGCCGATCATGGCCCAGAGCGACGTGATCTGCGACGGCATCGGCTACCCGGTCGGCTTGGTGATCGGCGAGGAGACCGTCGTGCTGGACTTCCCCAAGCGCACGGTGCGCGAGCCGATCGAAGGCGAGGGGCGCTACCGCTACGGCTTCCGCATCGCGCCGGAGCTGGTGCGCACGGTGCTGCGCGACCGGGAGCCCGACTGGGTGAACACCATCTTCCTGTCCACCCGCTTCCAGGCCTGGCGCATCGGCGGATACAACGAGTTCCTCTACACCTTCTTCAAGTGCCTCACCGACGAGCGGATCGCCTACGCCGACGGCTGGTTCTCCGAGGCGCACGACGACTCCGCCTCCACCGAACTCAGCGGCTGGGAGGTGCAGCGGCGGTGCCCGCACCTGAAGGCGGACCTGTCGAAGTTCGGTGTGGTCGAAGGCAACACGCTGACCTGCAACCTGCACGGCTGGCAGTGGGACCTGGAGTCGGGACGGTGCAAGACGTCCAAGGGCCACGAATTGCGCTCGCGCAAGTTGGACTGAATCCGAGACTTCCGGCCGGCGTTCACACGCCGACCGGAAGCGTTTGCCAACAGATTACCGGTCGGCGACCTCGCGGGTCAGCTTGGACGACCACGGACACCAGAAGCAGCCCGGCAGGAACGCGCCGCACGCCTCGTCCAGGTGGTCGTTCACGTACATGATGCTGGCGTCGCAGACCTCGATCGCCATGGTGAAGAAGGTGATGGTGTCGGGGTCCAGATGGAAGTCCCAACCCGGGTTGTAGGGGGCGGGCATCTTCCGGATCCGCCCCATGACGTGGACGGACATCTGCTCGTCACCCGACAGGATGCGGCGTGCTTCCGCGATCCGCTGCTCGTTGGTCAGCTGGATGATGAACTCTTTGCCGGAGTAGTCGGTGAATGCGAAGAGCGCCATGTCTTCCCCTCTTGTCGATGGGTCGTGTTGGTTGGATGGCGAATTCCGCACCGGTGCGGTTCGATCCTATCGGCGCATCACCGCAGATTTGCTAGAAATTTGCTAACCAGTAGATAACCGGGTTCGGGTCGGTCTCGGCGGCAGAAAAGAGGTACGCGCCGAAACTAACGCGCGGCCCCGGCCGGGATCTTGTCGCGCGCCGGCTTGCGCGGCGCTGCCCGCACCGTGCTGATCAACTCGCGGATCGCGATGCCCCCTCTGGCCACCGGCGCGGCGACACGTCCCTCGGGATCGATCAGTACTGCGGACGGCGTACCGCGCACCCGGTAACGCAGGGCCGCCTCGTTGCCCTGCTGCACGAGCGAGGGAATGTCGCCCAATCCGTGCTCGGTTCCCCACGCGGCCTGCTCGGCGGCATCGCCGTTGCCGACCGCGATGATCGCGAGGGCGTCACCGGTTCGCGCACGCCAGCGGGGCAGTTCCCGTGCCAGCGCCGCGCACAGCTCGCAGCCGGGGTGCACGAAGACCAGCAGCACCGACCTCGCCGAGGCCAAGAGATCCTCGAGCGTGGTCTTCGTTCCCTCGGGGCCGAACAGTTCGAACTCCGGCGCCACCGCACCGACGGGCAAGCCCTCAGCACCCAGCGTGGACAACGCCTGCTCGTCCACTCGGCGGCGCAGGACACGCAGCTGGCCTGTCAACCAGACCAGCACCGCGACCACTGCGGCGACGACCGCGCAGCCGACCGCGTTGTCGGCGGGCAGGCCCATCGGGACGCGCGGATGTGTCTGCGCGCCGATGCCGACAACCACGGCGAGCGTCGCGAGAAGAGCATTGCGCACCAGCGTCTTCGGTCCGATCGGCGCCGCGCTCACAGCACCGAAACAGGAACAGGAAGGATGCTCACCGCGCCGCAGCAAGCGCGTGATCGCCACGGTGAACACGGCGAGCAGCAGCAGCGCCGCCAGCGCCGCCGGGCCGCAAACCCACGGAAGCAGCACACCGACCGCGATCGCCGCCTCGGCGATCGGCAACCCCCAGGCCACCGCGGGCACCCAGCGCAGCGGCACCCCGAAATCGCTCACCGCCTGCCGCGCCGCGCCGCGATCGGTCAGCTTGCCCCAGGCCGACAGCGCGAAGACGACAGTCAGTCCCAGCCGCGAAACCCACACCCCGTATTCGATCAGCATGAGCGCACCCTCCCACATTCATGCACTTCGAACATGAATGTCGGGCGAGTGTCCTCAGGACTGCGAGCGAGTCGCGATGGCGACCGCGACCAACGTCAGCACACAGCCGACGATCGCGGTGGCGGACAAGCCCGCGCTGGTCGGGGTGAACACGTCGAGGACAAGGGAGGCAAGCAACTGCCCCGCCACCGAGGTGAGCCCGAGCAGCAGCACGCCGATCCACCGCACCGCCAAGGCGGCGAGAGCGATGAAGGCGACGCCGATGAAACCACCGGTGTAGAGCCAAGGCTCGGTCGGGAATGCGGCCGGCCCGCCCGATGTCGCGATGACCACGGCCTCGATGACGAGCAGGGCGGCCAGGCCGCCGCAGAAATTGACCATCGCCGCCGACATGGCTCCGCCGACCGCGCCCACCTTGCCGTTCACCGCTTGCTGCCAGGCCAGGCCGATACCCGCCAGCGCGGGCAGCGCGATCAACAACACGGTCGGCATGCCGCGCAGCGCGTCGGGCACGGAGAGACCACCGGTGGCGCGGTGGTGCCCGAATCCGGCGACCAGCACCGCCGCCACCCCGAGCGCCGCACCCACGAGACGCACCCCGGTGACGGGCGTCCGCCCACTCGGACCGAGCCCGAGCCGGTCGACGGCCAGGCTGCTGAGCAACTGCCCCGCGACGGTCGCCACGGTGAACGCGGTGACGCCGATCGCGGCGACCGTCAGCCCCTGGCACGCGACGAAGAACGCGCCGCACAGCCCGCCGAGCAACTGCCACGGCCGCAGCCGACCCTCGGCCAGAGCCAGCCGCACCCGCCGCCCACCGTCCCGCAGCCGCCCGCTCACCGCGAACGCCACCCCCAATACGACCAGTCCCACCCCGAAACTGATCGTGGCCGCGGCAATCCCATCCTCCAATCGCGCCCCCAACGCGCCATTGATCCGCCCCTGCACCGCCACCCCGGCACCGATCCCGAACCCCGCAACCAGCCCCAACCGCACTCCCGCACGCTACCCAATCGTCGAGCGGCACAGCACTGCGGTATTTCGCGAGAAGCGCTCTCGATGGTGTGCCACTCGTGGTCAGTGGCGGGGTGGGAGCCAGCGGGGAATGAGCGCGGCGATGGCGAGGATGGAGGCGCCGAGGAGGGCCAGGAGGGTGGACATGGCGGCGTGGAGGGTCAGGAGGGCGGCGAAGCCGAAGACCGCTAGGGCGATCACCTCGCCCAGGAGACCGGAGACCGAGGTGACGGTCGCTCGGGCGGGACCCTCGATGGCGTCTTGGAGGCGGGCAGCCGCGACGATGCCCGCGTTGTAGACGATGCCGTAGGAGATCCCGATCGACGCGAAGCCGAGGGTGGTCAGCAAGTACACCGCGTTCGGACGACCGGTCGCGAGACCGGCGATCAGCGCGCCGCCGAGGAAGAGCACGCCCGCGACACCCACCGCGATCGACATCGTCCGGCCCGACATTCCTTCGGTGCGCCCCGCCAGCACCGACCCGGTCAGCGAACCGAGCACGGTGAGGCCGACCAGCAGTGGCACGACGGCCGTCGATACGCCCGCCTCCTCCGCCAGCAAGGCGAAATACTCGTCGAACGCCGTGATACCGAACAGCAGCGCCTCCAGCAGCACGCCGTAGCGCACCACCCGCATGCGAAGGGCCTCTCCCACACCTGCCTTCAGCATGGTGAGGTAGTGCGCGAACGGTCCGGAGTGCGCCGCGGAGGTCTCCGGATGGAATGCCGCGGGCTCCGCCGTGAAGCAGCTCGCTCCGGCACTCGGCTCCTTTGCGCCGCTCGCTCCGGCACCTTCCTCCTCCGCCGCGGTTCGAGCAACGCCGGATCGAGCGGCAAGTCGCGCCGTCTCCGATGTCCGACCGCCCTCGGCGTATCTCCTCGTGACGTCCGCCTGATCATCCCCGCCCACCACGGAAGGTGGCGCGAGAGGTGCCGACTCCTCCTCTTCGAGATCATCGACGTCCGCCGCGGAGACCGCCTTCGGCGCGGTGGGCAGCGACTGCGCGACCAGCGTGTGCACGGCGGCCAGAGCGACACTGGCCCAGCCGACCAGGGCATAGCCACCGATGAGATACAGCGGCGTCGCGGCGACGATCGCGATGACGACGGCGGTTTCCGCACCGGCCCTGGTGTAACCGAGGATGCGCGGATATGTCGACGACGCACCGCGGGCGGCGAGATCGTCGTACAGCAACGCTTCGAAGGTGCCGGAGGCCAGAGCGCCCGAGGTACCCCACAGCACGAATCCGGCGGCGAAGCCAGTGAAGGAGGGCGCCGCCGTCCACAGCGCGAAGCCCGCCGTCAGCAGGACACCGCTGAGCACGAGCAGTCCGCGCCGCGAAACCGTGTCGGCCCACGCACCGGAGGGCACCTCGAGCAAGAACGAGGTCATCGACCAGATGGCGAACAGCAAGGAGATCTGCCCTGTGCTCATGCCGTGGTCGGCGAACAGCAGGGCATACAGCGCGTACAGCGGAATCAGTTCACCGGTGCTCTTGAAGAGCACCGCCCGAACCGTCAGCGAGCGCAGGCTGAAAGTACGCGCGCTACCCGTCCTACGGGCGCGCGGCGATCCAGCGAATCAATAGGCGTAGACGAGCAACCGCATGCCGATCAGCATGGCCATCCCTGCCTCGCGGCGTCAAGGGAATTACCGCTCGGGCGCGTCGAAGGGAATCGGCCGCCGCGCGAATCAGGGCAACGGCACCCAGCCGTTCGCGGGAACCGAATCTCCGTCGCCCAGCTCCCGGTCGGTGACACCCGGGCCGATCCGGCCCTTGTTCTCGTTGAGGTCGCTGATCAGCTCCGAGACCGGATGCGAATCGCTGTAGTGATAACCCTGCGCGAGCGCGAAGCCCAGTTCGGTGAGCACCGCGGCCTGATATTCGGTCTCCACGCCCTCGGCGATGACCTGCAGGTCCAGCGCGTTGGAGAGCGCGGCTATCACGCTGAGCAAGGGCGGCGCGGGCGAATCCGAGCGGATCGCGGCGACGAAGGACTGATCGACCTTGAGAATGTCGCTGGGCAGCGTGGCCAGTCGGCTCAGCGAGGAGTATCCCGTGCCGAAGTCGTCGATGGCGATGCGCACGCCACGGTCGCGCAGAGTGTGCAGATTCTCGATCGCGGTCTGGGATTCGGCGGCCAGCTCACTCTCGGTCACTTCGAGCACCAGCTGGTCCGCGGGCCACCCCGTGGCGGCGAGAATGCCCGCCACCCGATCGGCGTAACCGGCCTCGGCCAGCTCCAGCCCGCTGACGTTCACGTTCAGTGTGAGATCCAGCTGGGCGAAGGTTTCCTGCAACCGTGCGGCGTCCGCGCAGGCCCGGCGCAGCACCAGTTCGTCCAGATCGGCGATGAGGTCGTATTCCTCGGCGACGCGGATCAAGCCCTCGGTGGTGACATCCGGTTGCGCGCTCGACGACCAGCGCAGCAGCGCCTCCACACCGACCGCCTTGCCGCCTCCTTCGGTCAGGCTGACGATCGGCTGGTAGTGCACGTCCAGGGCGCCCCGGTCGATCGCCTCGCGCAGTTCCACCGCCAGCGGCAGCTGCCGCGAGGACTCCAGTACCGTCCGGTTGCGTCCGGCCTGCTTGGCCCGGTACAGGCCGACGTCAGCGCGGCTGACCAGCAGCGACCCCGATTCGCCCGGCTGCCAGGAGGTCACGCCGGCCGAGCAACCGGTGGTCACCGCGGCGCGGAGCTGTTCGGTGAGCAGGATCGCGGCCTGCTCGGTGGTGTTCGGCAGCAGCAAGGCGAACGCGTCCCCGCCGTAGCGTGCCAGGCGCTGATCGGGGGCCAGCAGTTTCGACCAGGTGTCGGCCACCCGCTGCAGGACGGCGTCACCGGCGCGGTGCCCGAGATGGTCGTTGATCTTCTGGAAACGGTCCAGGTCGACCAGCACCAGCGCGAGTCCGTGCCCGGACCTGGTGGCCTGCTGGATCGCGGTGTTCAGCGCCCGGTCGAAGCCGCGCCGGTTGAGCAGGCCGGTGAGCACGTCGATGTCGGCTTCGGACGCCATCCTGGTCAGGATCCCGACGACGACGCCGACACCGAAGGTCACACCGGCCGGGATCAGGCCCGACCACCACGGCAACCCGGGCGTCACCGGCCGCGCGGGCAGCACCCACAGGCACAGCGCCAAGGCGAACGCGATATGGGCGGCGGCCTGCGACCAGGCGAAGAACAGGGCGGCGTCGCACGCGATGAACACGTAGAACGCCGCGAGGCTGATCGCGCCCACGGTGTTCGGGAACGAATGCACCGCGATCGTCACCAACACCGTCGCGATCGCGACGTAGACGTGATGGATCGAATGCGGCAGCCGCGGACCCCATGCGAGCAGCGTGAGACCGAGCACCAGCGCCACCGCTGCCGCCCCGCCTACCAGCGGACGATTACCCTCTTCACCAGGGGCGATGGCGGTGATCAGCAGACCGAGCACCCCGCCCATGACGTAGAACGCCCCGGTGGTCCGAGCCATGACCATAGCCGTCGCCAGCGCAGACGCGGCCCGCACCCGGGTTCGGGTATCGCCGCGAGACCCGATTCCTCGCACGACGAATAGCCTAGACATAAGGAATCGCCCTGGTTGCCACATCCCGGGAATACGGCATGGCGAACCAGTAGCTATTTACCTGAACGTCATTCGTCCGTTGTCACTTCGTCGGTCGGAGCACGTCGGTACCGACGAACGGGACCAGGGCGGACGGCACCCGGACCGACCCGTCGGCTTGCTGGTGGTTCTCCAGAATGGCCACGATCCAGCGGGTGGTGGCGAGCGTGCCGTTCAAGGTCGCGGCGATCTGCGGCCTTCCGTTCTCGTCCCGATAGCGGACGGCCAGCCGCCGCGCCTGGTACGTGGTGCAGTTGGAGGTCGAGGTGAGCTCCCGGTAGGTCTGCTGCGTGGGCACCCAGGCCTCGCAGTCGAACTTGCGCGCGGCGGAACTGCCGAGATCACCGGCCGCGACGTCGATCACCCGGTAGGGCACCTCGATCGCGGCGAGCATCTCCTGTTCCCAGGCGAGCAGACGCTGGTGTTCGGCGTCGGCCTGGTCGGGCGTGGTGAAGACGAACATCTCCACCTTGTCGAACTGGTGCACCCGGATGATGCCGCGGGTGTCCTTGCCGTAGCTGCCCGCCTCCCGGCGGAAGCACGACGACCAGCCCGCATAGCGCTTGGGGCCCTCGCTCAAGTCGAGGATCTCGTCCGAGTGGTAGCCCGCCAGCGGCACCTCCGAGGTGCCGACCAGGTAGAGGTCGTCGTCGGCGAGGTGGTAGACCTCCGCCGCGTGCTGGCCGAGGAACCCCGTGCCCGCCATGACCTCCGGGCGCACCAGCACCGGCGGAATCATCATGGTGAAGCCGTTGGCCACCGCCTTCTGCGCGGCCAGCTGCAGCATTCCCAGCTGGAGCAGCGCGCCGTAGCCGGTCAGGAAGTAGAACCGGGCGCCGGAGACTTTCGCGCCGCGCTCCATGTCGATCAAGCCGAGCGACTCGCCGAGCTCCAGGTGGTCCTTCGGCTCGAAGTCGAACTCCCGCGGCGTGCCGACCGTTTGCAGCACGACGAAATCGGCCTCGCCACCCGCGGGCGCGCCTTCCTGCACCACATTGGAGATGGCGCGGTGCGCGGTGTCCAGATCCACGTCTGCGGCGTGCTGGGCGGCCTCGGCCTCTTTGACCTTGACCGACATCTCCGACGCCTGCGCCAGCAGCGCGGACCGCTCGTCCTTGCTCGCCTTTCCGATCAGCTTGCCCATCGCCTTGTGCTCGGCGCGCAGGTTGTCCGCGGTGGCCACCGCGGCACGCCGCGCCGCGTCCGCCTCGAGCAGCGCGTCGACGAGAACGGGGTCTTCGCCGCGGGCGCGCTGCGAGGCGCGGACCGCGTCCGGGTTGTCCCGCAGGAATCGGAGGTCGATCATGGGCCACCAGCCTAGTAGTCGGTGTGTTGCGCTTTCACGCCGATATCCCAGGATGCGGACCATCCACCCCGGATCGCGCGCATAGTGGGTTTGTGGGCACCCCATTCGACGAGACGGCCATCGACAACGCGCTGGCCGATCTCGCGGCGGGCGAGAAAGTGTGGGCCGCGACGTCGCTGCGCCGCCGCCGCGAGCTGCTCGACGAGATCCACGCCAGGACCGGCCGCTTCGCGGAGGACTGGGTGCGCGCGGCGCGCGTCGTCAAGGATCTCGGCGAGCACTCCGCGCTGGTCGGTGAGGAGTGGATGTCCGGGCCGCTCACGCTGCTGCAAGCCACGGCCGCGCTGTCGGCGACCCTGGCCGCGCTGGAGACCGGGCGAAGCCCACTGGCCGGCATCACGCTGCGGGAGGCGCCGGGCGGGCGGTTGGCGGTGCCGGTATTCCCGTTCGGCGTCTACGATCGCTTGCTGCTCAACGGTTTCCGCGGCGAGGTGTGGCTGCGTCCAGGCGTCGACGCCGACACCGCCCGTCGGCGAGCCGGACTCGCCCAGCTCGATCCCACCGCGACCGGCGGGATCGGCGCCGTGCTCGGCGCGGGCAACATCACCTCGATTCCGCCGCTGGACGCGCTGTACGAGCTGTTCGCGCACAACCGGGTGGTCGCGCTGAAGCTCAACCCGATCACCGACCCGCTGTTCACCGTGTTCGAGATGGTGTTCGAGCCGCTGCTGGAGATCGGCGCGCTGCGAATCCTCACCGGCGGCGCGCAGCAGGGCGGTTACCTGGTGCGTCATCCGGACGTCGCGCACGTGCACATGACCGGCAGCGCGCAGACCCACGATGCCATCGTGTGGGGCCCCGGCGCGGAGGGCGCGGAACGCAAGCGGCACAAGCGGCCGCTGCTGGACAAGCCGATCAGCAGCGAACTGGGCGGCGTCTCGCCGACCATCGTGGTGCCCGGCGACTGGTCCGACGCCGATCTGCGTTACCAGGCCGAGCACGTGGCCACCCAACGGCTGCACAACGGCGGCTACAACTGCGTGGCCGCGCAGGCGGTGGTGATCGGCTCCGAGTGGGACCGCAAGGACGAGTTCCTCGCCGAACTCCGCCTGGCCATGGAGCGGGCGCCGCAGCGCACGGCCTACTACCCGGGCAGCGACGCGCGGGTCGCCGACGCGCTGGCCTCGTACCCGGAGGCCGAGCGTCTCGGCGCGGGACGGGTGCTGGTCGGCGGACTGCCGCGCACCGGGTCGCCGCTGCTGCGCACGGAGTACTTCTCCCCCGTGCTCGGCGTGGTGGAGTTGCCCTACACGGGCGGCGAGTTCTTGCAGCGCGCGGTGGACTTCGCCAACGCCGAGCTGACCGGCACGCTCGGCGCGAACGTGATCGCCGATCCGACGACCATCCGCAGGCTCGGTGTCGCCTTCGACCGCGCGATCGAACGGCTGCGCTACGGCGCGATCGCGGTGAACAGCTGGACCGGTCTGGCCTTCCTCGCGCCGCGGGCCGCCTGGGGAGCCTTCCCCGGGCACACCCTCGACGACGTGCAGAGCGGTATCGGCGTCGTGCACAACGCCCTGCTGCTCGACGATGTGGAGCGCACCGTGGTGCACGGCCCGTTCCGGCCGGTGCCGCGCTCGCTGCTGGGCGGCGAACTCGCCCTCTCTCCGAAGCCGCCGTGGTTCGTCGGCAACGCCACCGCAGCGACCACCGGGCGCAGGCTCACCGAGTTCTACGCCGACGCCAACCCCGCCCGATTGCCCGGCGTCTTCCTGTCGGCCCTGCGCGGCTGAATTCGCTCGTGCCCCGTGCCGCGCCGATCGGGGCAGGTCGTGGCACCGCGGCACCGACACTGCCATGATGGACCGCGATGTCCTCCGAACGCATGTCCCGGTACCCGCAGGCGCCCAAGCGCGGCGCGTCGTCGCGCGCCGACGCGGTACGGCGCTCGTTCGACTCGGCCAGAGCCGCCCTCGCCCACGGCGAGCTGCGCGATCTGCATCTGTCGGCCCCCACCCTGCGCTGGGGCCTGCTCGCGGTGGCCGTCGGCGCCGTGGTCGCGGCGCTGGTGACGCTGTTCGTCACCGGCTTCGACAACGAGAAGGGCCTGGAGGCACACAATCCCGGCGCCCCGGCGCAGCCGGTGCTGGAGAAGGAGTTCGGCACCGCGGCCAAGGGCGACTGCCTGAGCTGGACCAAGCCGGACCGATCGGACCTGGCCAAGGTGAACTGCTCGAGCAAGCACATGTTCGAGGTCGCGGCCGACATCGATATGAGCAGGTATCCGGGCAAGGAGTTCGGTCCCGGCTCGCGGTTCCCGGACTCGCTGCGCCTGACCGAGTTGAAAGAGGAGCACTGCGTGCCCGCGGTGCAGAAATACATGTCGGGCCGGTTCGATCCGCGCGGCAAGTACATCGTCGGGCTGATGTATCCGAGCCCGGACGGCTGGCAGCACGGTGACCGCACCCTGCGCTGCGGCCTGCAGGTCGCGGCCAGTGTCGGCACCCCGCCGTCGGTCGGCAGCGCCACCGAGCACGATCAGTCCAAGGTGTACGAGGCGGGCGTGTGCCTCGGCATCAACCAGAACCTGCCCACCGATCCGGTGGACTGCGCCCAGCCGCACGCCGTGGAGATCGTCTCCACCGTCGATCTGGCCGCCCACTTCAACGGGGGCCCGCCCGCGAAGGACGACCAGGACAAGTTCGTCGAGGAGGAGTGCACCCGCACGTCGACCGACTACCTGGGCGGGCCGGACGTCATCCGGAACAAGACGCTCACGCTGTTCTTCGACTACATCGATGCCCGCAGCTGGATGGCGGGCAGCCGCAAGCTGGACTGCATGATCGGCAAGGGAGCCGATCGGGAGGGCTTCGCGCCGATCACCGGGTCGGCCAAGGGCGAGATCCTGATCAACGGCCAGGCTCCGGTGCCTCCGCCGAACAACGGACGTTCCACGCCCGCACCGCTGCCGGGCGCCGCGCCCCTGCCGCCGCAGCCCCAGCCGAGGTAGCCGAGCGCCGATGCCCGTGACGATGTCCGCCGACCGGTTCGAGGAATTGGTCGGCGACGCACTGGATCTCATCCCGCCCGAGCTCACCCGCGCGATCGACAACGTGGTGGTGCTGATCGAGCCGCGCGATCCGGAGAATCCACATCTGCTCGGTCTGTATCACGGCATCGCTCTCACCGAGCGTGACAGTCATTACGGCGGAGCGCTTCCCGACACCGTGACCATCTACCGCGAGGCGATCCTCGAACACTGCGCCGACGAGTCCGAAGTGGTGGAAGAGGTGGCGATCACCGTGATCCACGAGATCGCACACTATTTCGGCATTGACGAAGACCGCCTGCATCAGCTGGGATGGGGATAGTCTGAACCGAGCTGTATTGCGCACCACCAGGTGTGGGTGTGTAATCGGCACGGAGATCGAAAAGTTGGGGATTCGATGGAACCGATCGCGTTGCTGTCGCGTCCTATCACTCGAAGGGGGAATTCTCGTGGTTCCGCCCCACAGCCACTAGAAGGAGTCGAGTCATGGTTGGACATGTACTGATCGCACCCGAAGCCATTCTCGCCGCCGCGGCCGAACTCGACCTCGTCGCCGAACGTCTGGCCGCCGCCGCGGCGATCACCGCGCCCGCGACGCACGTGCTGCCCTCCGGGGCGGAGGAAGTCTCCTTCCTCAGCGCGAGCCATTTCAATCAGGGGGCGATGTCGCACGATCGCGCGATCGCGCAGGCGATTCTGGAATGCCACCACGCCGCGGCGACGCTGCGCATGCAGCTGGCCCAGCACGTCGCGGGCGACGTGGTCCGCGCCGCCGGCATCAGCGCCATCCAGGTGTAGTTCCGCAAGCGAGATCCATCAGCAACGCTTAAGCAGGGGAGAAGTCAGACATGGTTGCAGGAGTCACCGGGGTGATCTGGGCGGCGCGCCCGTCGGAGATCAATTCGGCCACACTTCACGCGGGCGCGCACGCGATTCCGATCTCGGCCGCCGCCACCGCATGGGGCGGGCTCACCGCCGCCTGGATCGACGCGACGACGACAGTCGCCAGGGTGATGGCCGAACTCGGCGTCGGAATGCAGGGTATCAACGGCATCGCCGCGCTGGGCAAGCTCACCGGCTTCCTCGGCTGGTCCGAGCAGCAGGGCGTGCAGGCGGCCGCGATGGGCGCCAAGGCCGCGGCGAACGCCACCGCCTACACCGTCGCCGCGCTGGCGATGCCGAGCCCGCCCGAGATCGCGGCCGTCAATACCGCTCTGGCCGCGTCGGCGAACCCGCCGGGCGTGTTGAGCGGTGCATTCGAAGCCGCCGAAGTCGCCAGGAACGCGATGGACATCCGTGCCGCGCTGGTCATGGAGACCTATGAGGCCGCGACCAGCGCCATGGTCGCCACGCCCGCCGAGTTCCTGTTGCCGCCGGCGATCGCCAAGGGCGCGGGGACGGCCAGTCCCGAGCAGGCGGCGGACACGACCACCGAGGTCCCGGCCGATCCGATCCAGGCTGCCGTGGCCGCCACCCAGGCGTTCCTGAGCAACCCGGGGGTGGCGAGCGCTGCCACCCAGGCCGCTCAGGCCGTCGGCTCGATCGCCACCACCGGTGTCTCCACCGTCGGAAATGTCGCGGGCAGCGCGATCGCGGCGGCCACCACCAGCTCCGCGCCCTCCTTCTCCGGCATGGCTCCCATGGCCATGGGTATCGGTGCGGCAGCCACCGCTACCGGTGCGGCGACGCGAGCCGTGTCGTTCTCCGGTCTCGGCTCGGCGGCGGGCATCAGCAGCGGCTCGCTCAAGCTTCCGGAAGGCTGGGGCTCCAACGGCACGATCGGTGGCAGCACGGCTCCGGTGCAGGAGAGCGTCGCGGTCAAGGGCGTCGAGGCGGCGCCGGTCCGGCCTGCCAACACCGGCAACGGTAACCCCTTGCTCGGTAATCAGGCGCGCAGCGACGAGGACGACGAGACCGAACACGACGGCCGCGACTACCTGCGGTCGACCGAGCATTTCAACGACGGCCGCTTCACCGCCGATGGGGTCATCGGCGGTGACCTCAGCGGGACGGTTAGGTGACCGTACTCGGTGCGGGCCGCAGCCCGTCGACGCTCGACGCGGTCGTCCTGTCGCTCGACGAAATGCAGTTCCTCGTAGAGAAACTGCAGATCGAGGTCCCCGTCGTCCTGAACGCGAGGGCGCGGTACGACAATCTGACCGACCACAAAGCGGCGATGGACGCGGCCGCCGAGTCACTCGCCCAGCGGGAGCTCCTGTTCGAGGATGTGCTGCATCGTGATCTGGAGAGTCGGCTGCGCGCGCTGCACCGGCCTCACTGGATCATCGCGCTGCGGTTGGTCGTCGATGGTTGGGTGAGCCGCTTCTGTCTGGCGAAGGGCGTCGACCTCCCGGTCGTCGCCCTTCGGGGACAGGACTCCTACGTCATCGACGAGGCGGGAAACGACCTGCCCGGAACGGTTCTCGCGGCACTCGGCTATGCCGAGCCGCTCGAGCTGTACGGCATGAACGCCCCGACCGAAGAGCTGGCCACGATCTTCGGCGACACCGGTGACGCCGCGGCCACCGCGGAACGGCTGGCGAAGGTGGGCAACCCGGCCCAGGACGCGAAGACCTTGGCCGCGGCTCTGGTCGAGATCCACTCGTATGCCGAGATCGTCGGCGTGATCTACGGCGATGGCACCCGAGACACGGCCGACAACCACATCGCCGTCTTCAACACGCGCGCGGGCCGATTCATCGCGACCGCGAGCAGGTCCGACGACGGCGTGAAGTGGACCTCGCTCAGCAGCGGGACTCCCGCGCGACTGCGCACGGCCGTGCAGGATCTGATCAACTTCCTACCGGAACGCGAAGAGTTCCCGCGGAATCCGAAGCTGTCCTGAAGCGCCGAACGAGCGTCGCTAACCCATGGGATCGTCCGAAGTCGGTGCGACCTCGTAGCCGAACGGCGGCGTGAATCGTCCCCACCGAATGCACTCCCACCCGCCGTCCGGCATCGGTACCAGCTCGATGGTCTCGGTGTTGTCCAAGTGATTGTTCGTGGTGAACGGCGGACGCACATCCGAAAGCGTGCGGCCGACGAGCCGCATGGCCGCACCGTGACTGACCACCATCACGTCACCGTGCGCGGCGTCGTCCGGTGACAGATACGTATTCCGCAGCTCCTCGATGGCGGGCAGGAACCGATCCAGCACATCCTGGGCGGATTCGCCGCCGGGCACCCGCAGCGTGAGATCGCCTTCGTGCCAGGCACGGTAGATCCGCTGGAAGGTCTGGTGCGCCTCCTCGCTGTGTTCTCCCTCCAGGTCGCCGGCCTGTACCTCGTGCAGTCCGTCGAGCACCATGGCGGCGACACCGGTCGCCGCCTCGATGTAGCTCGCGGTCTGGCGCGCGCGCAGCGCCGCCGAGGAGAACAGCACCTGCGGCGGGCGCAGCAGGCCCTCACCGAACGTCTTCGCTTGTGCCGCACCGCGTTCGGTCAGGGGCAACCCGGGAATCCGGGTGTCCAGCAGCTTGGCGACATTGCCCTCGGTCTCGCCGTGCCGGACCAGAATCAACCTCCCGGTCATAGGTCGGCCATCCCCTTTCTCAGCTGGACCAACCACTCCGCGGACGCTTCGTCCGACGGTGGTGGCGTACCGGTCGCGGAAGTCGCCGGCCAAGATCCGAGAAAGCGGATCCGCGCGGTGCGGTGCAGCGCCTTGAGCGCCTCGGCCACCGCGGTGTCGTCGATGTGCCCGACGCAGTCCAGGTAGAAACGGTAGGTGCCCATGCCGGTTCGGGTGGGCCGGGACTCGATCCTGGTCAGATCGATACCGCGCGTGGCGAACTCGGCGAAGGCGCGCATCAGCGAGCCCGGTACGTTCGGCAGCTCGAGCACGATCGAGGTGCGGTCGGCGCCGGTGGCGGGCGGCGCCGCCGTGGGCCGGGTGCACAGCACGAACCGCGTGATCGCCTGCTCGTGATCGGCGACCCCGGAGGCCAGCGCGATCAACCCCAGCCGCTCTCCGGCCAGGGCGGTCGATACGGCGGCGTCCGCGTGGCCCGCCACCACGTCCTCGGCGGCGGCGGCGTTGGACGCCGAGGTGTAGGGCTGCGCCTGTGGCAGATGCCGCGCCACCCACAACCGAACCTGCGCGGCGGCCACGGGGTATGCGGCGAGAGTGCGCACGTCGGGTAACGCCGTGCCCGGCTTGCCGAGGATCGTGAAACTCACTTCGAGTTCGGTCTCGGCGACGATCTGCAGGCGCGGACCGATTGCCAGGGAGTCGAGCGTCGCCGAGATCGACCCCTCCACGGAGCTCTCGATCGGCACAACCGCGCCATCCACGTCACCGGAGCGGATCAGGTCGAGCGCGGCGCCTTGGCTGGGCGCGGCGATCCGCTCGACGGGCCCGGCGAAGGCTCCCGAGGATTCCAATTGGGCGAGGGCCATCTCGGTGAACGTTCCGGACGGCCCGAAGTACGCGATTCGCGGCACGGTTACGAGATTACTTGCGCGCTCGCTCGGCTCCCCACCAATTGCGAAGGGCCTGCCGGTCCGGGTCATCTGTTCCACGACCGCCCTGGCGGTGTTCAACCTCCGTTGAGCACGCGCAACGCGGCGTTCACCCGGTCCGCGGCCGCGGTTTCGATGGCGAGCAGGACCGAACGGACCGCCTCGACGGCCGGCGGTTTCAGCGAGGTCAGGAAGGCGATGTCGGGGGCGCGCAGGGCCGCGCCGATGTCCTCGCCGCACAGGGCGGCGGCTGTGGCGGCGACGATCGCCAGCGCCCGTTCCCCCGAGGAAGTGCGCGCGACGAAGCCGGTATCGGAGTGGGCCACGTGTGCGAGGAAGTCGGCGATCCCGCTGTCGGGCGCGTCCAGCTCCAGCGTCGGCGCGGCAGGACTTGCGCCGATGTTGCGGACCAGCCCGTCGACCAGACTGCGCCGCGGCGGCGTCGACAACGTCACCAGCACCGGTTCTGCGGATTCCGTCCCTTCCGACACGCCCTCACCGTAACAACCCGGTTCGACCGGAACCGATCCAGTTCGCTGCGATCAGCCGGATCGGAACGCTTGCGGAACCCCGCATCGTCACTTAACTTAGGGTAACCTAATCAGCGTTGAAGCGCGCCACGCTCCACGGAGGTTTGTATGCCGCGTCCGTCCTCGACCGTCGCACCGTCCACCGCCGAGCGAGTGCGCAGCGCATGCGCGCACGCGGAGCAAGCGGTGCTGGCCATGCCGGGCATCGATCCGACGGCCGCGTCCGTGCATCACGTACGGCAGTGCGGCGATGCCGTGATCGCGGTGCCGACAGCCTCGGTCGCCGCGATCCTGGCGGGCAACTCCGGAGACCACGGCGCGCCCGCGGTGCTGGAGCTCACCGACCACGCCCCGCTGCCGCTGCGCGAGCCGGTGCGCGCGTTGGTCTGGCTGCGCGGTTGGGTACGCGCGGTGCCCACCCAGGCACAGCGCGCACTGGCCACCGAGGTGGCCAAGGACCACCCGCATCCGGGCCTGCTCGACATCGGCTTCGGCGCCACCCTGCTGCGGCTGGTGATCGACTCCGCGGTGGTGGCCGACTCGACCGGCGCGGAATCGGTGCGCAGCGACGAACTGCGCCTGGCGCAGCCGGATCCGTTCTGCGCCATGGAATCCGCGTGGCTGCAGCACATGCAGGCCGATCACGCCGATGTCGTCGCCCAGCTGGCCAGGCATCTGCCGCCACACCTGCGGCGCGGCATCGTGCACCCGCTGGCCATCGACCGGTACGGGCTCACGTTGCGGGTGGAAGGACACGACGGCGACCACGACTTCCGCTTGCCGTTCAGCGCACCGGCGCACGACATCGAGGGGCTCAGCCGGGCCGTACGCACGCTGGCGGGCTGCCCGTTCCTCAATGGATTGCGCCGGATCTGACCCGTCGAGTCCGGCCCGGATCAGCTGTCGAGCGCGAGCGGCGTGCCGTACTGGGAAGTGCGGTCATGACGACAGCCCGCGTCCCGGTCCTGACGACCAGCGGCACGGCGAGTCCGGACACCGCCGCCAGGCGCGCTCGCATCGAGTTTTGATCCGCGCGGACGTCGCCGCTGTCGAACTGCTCCACGGGCGGTTGACCGCTCGGGCGGCCCACTCGACCACCGCGCCGTAGGTAAACCGCGCCGATTCGTTCCGCTCGCGACCCGCGACGGGTGCACGGTGAGCGGTCCAGGAGGCCCCCGAGCGGCACCGTACTCAGGTTGATCGAGCGCCGTCCGATCGTGCGCTTCTCCGATGACGCGCCGCTGGGCGGGCTGCGCTTCGGCGAGCCGGAATGACGGCTGGCCTCCGTAGTGCGCACGGACCGATGCCAGAGTCAGCCGGGTTCGGCGCTGGGGCCCGCCGGGTTGCGTCATACCGGAGACGAAAGGACAGCGCGCCGGGCAGTTCGCACACCGACGCGCCGCACGTCGCGGCGGACGAGCGCAATAGATTCGACCCATGCGTGCGGAGTCCAGAGCCGAGTGGGACGAGGCCGAGCCGACCGATCGGGAGCGGCTGGCGATCAAACTCGAGATCGCCGTGGTGCTGCTGGTCACGTTCGGACTCAGCGGGCTCAGCGCCGCGCTCTCGCTGGTGGAGAGCGCGCTCGCCCCGGGCGGGATCGGCGGACGGACCGTCGCGCTGAATCCGTCGCGATCCACGCAGTCCACCATCGACCTGCTGTTCCAGCTGCTCAGCGTGCTGCGGCTGCTCGGCTGGGCCGCGCTCGGCCTATATCTGCTGTGGCGCGGGGGCGTCGGCCCGCGACTGATCGGGCTGGCGAACCGGCTCCATTGGCGCGCCGACGTGCTACCCGGCTTGACGCTGGCCGCGATCATCGGGTTGCCGGGACTCGGGCTGTATCTCGCGGCGCACGCACTCGGCGTCAGCGTGACGATCGTCCCCGCCTCGCTCGGCGACTACTGGTGGCGACTGCCCGCGCTCGTCCTCTCGGCCTGCGCGAACGCCTTGGCCGAAGAGGTGATCGTGGTCGCGTTCCTGCTCACCCGGCTGCGCAGGCTCGGATGGTCGGCGAACTCGGCTCTGCTGGCCTCGGCTGTGCTGCGGGGGAGCTATCACTTGTACCAAGGAATCGGCGGCGGGCTCGGAAACTTTGTGATGGGCGTCATATTCGGCCGCTATTGGCAGCGCACGAACCGGCTGTGGCCGCTGGTCCTCGCCCATGCGACCATCGATGCGGTCGCCTACATCGGCTACACCGTTCTGCGCGGCCATGTTTCGTGGCTGCCGTGACGCAACTGTGCCCTCGGCAGCGCTAACAACCTGGTGCCGCCTGCGAATTACGGAACAGCGCCGCATCCGCGTGCGCCCGCGTCCACATGCGGCACGTCACAACCGCCCGATAAGTAGAGTTTCAGTGATGAACGGCGACGACCCCCAGCGCAGCGCGCATACGCGCCGGATGCCGCCGCCCGGCAGACCCGGTGAACCTCCGATGCGCCGCCGGATGCCGCCTCCCGGGTCCGGCGGTCCGCCGCCGATCGAGCCCACGCAGGTCATGCGCCGTGATGGAACCGCCGACCCCCAGGCACAGCCGCTGGCGTATTCGCAGGTCCCGCCCGAACAGGCGCGGCGAATGCCGCCGCCTCCCCCCGCCCGCAGGCACGCCCCCACGCAGCGCCCGGTGCCGCATCACGAAGTTCCGTCGCACGCGCCAACCCAGCGGCCGGTTCCGTATCACGAAGGTCCGCCGCACACGCCGCCCCGGAAACCGAGGTCGTTCCGCGAAGGCCCCCCACCGGTGCCGCCACGCGGCGAGCGTCCGCCGCGGGCTCCACGACCGCGCCGCAAGCGCCACCCTTTCCGCTGGTTCCTGGTGATCCTGCTGGTCCTGGTACTCGCCGCCGTCGGCGCCGTCATCAAGTTGGACAACTCGCTCAACCGCATCCCCGCGCTGGCGAACTACGCCAAGCGCGTCGGCGACACACCCGGCACGAACTGGCTGTTGGTCGGGTCCGACGGCCGTGGCGGACTGACTGCCGAGCAGGAGCGGGAACTCGCCACCGGCGGTGAAGTGGGCCCCGAGCGCACCGACACGATCATGCTCGTGCACGTGCCGCAATCGGGGAAGACCACGCTGGTCAGCCTGCCGCGCGACTCGTACGTCAGCATCCCGGGCCAGGGCAAGGACAAACTGAACGCCGCGTTCGCCATCGGCGGCCCCGCGCTGCTGGTCCAGACCGTGGAGATCGCCACCGGCGTGCGGATCGACCACTACGCGCAGATCGGTTTCGGCGGCTTCGCCAGCGTGGTCGATACGCTCGGCGGCATCGACGTGTGCGTGCCCAAACCGATCGACGACCCCCTCGCCGGCATCGACCTGCCCGCGGGCTGCCAGCGACTCAACGGACCACAGGCGTTGGGTTTCGTCCGCAGTCGCGCGACCGCGCTCGCCGACCTGGACCGGATGAACAACCAGCGGATCTTCATGGCCGCCCTGCTGAAGAAGGCGACCAGTGGAGCCACGCTGGCCAATCCGTTCAAGCTCTGGCCGCTGGCCACCGACACCGCCAAGTCGCTGAAGGTCGACAACGGCGACCACATCTGGGACCTCGGCGGCCTGGGCTGGGCGCTGCGTGGCGACACCATCGCGACGGCGGTCCCGGTCGGCGGATTCGAGGACACGGACAGCGGCAACGTCCTGCTGTGGGACAAGGCCAAAGCGAGCCGGTTCTTCGACGCGCTCGCCGGCGACCGTCCGATCCCGGAGGACCTGCTGACGCGGTAGCGTCGATGCCATGCCGGACATCGACGAGGCCGACGAGTCCTTTCCCGACTTGCTGCGCACCCAGATCCGTCACGGATTCAGCACTGCCCAGCAGTATCTCGCGGCCGCCGTGTACTTCGACTCACGCAGACTGCCACAGTTGGCCGGACACGCCTACGACCGGTCGCGCGAGCACTACGGCAATTCGCTGCGCATGGTGCAGTACCTGCTGGACCGGGATCTCCCGGTGCAGATCGGCGGCTTGGACGAGATCGAGTCGACCTTCGAAAGCCCGCGCGGCGCAGTCGCTTCGCTGCTGGAGATCGAGCAGGTCCGCAGCGCCCGGATCAGCGATCTGGCCCGCACTGCCCGCATCTCCGGCGACTATCTCGGCGAACGCTTCATCGGGTGGTTCCTCGCCGAACAGGTGAAGAACGTCGCCGGGATGAGCACGTTGCTGGCCGTGATCGACCGTGCCGACGGGCAGTTGTTCGACGTCGAGGAGTTCGTCGCCCGGGAGACACGGCCGCGGCCGCGCACCGATATCCCGGCGCCGAAAATGGCTGGAGCTGCGCGGATTTAATTAGGCAACACTAGCCTCAATAAGGCTGCACTTGGATGACACGGGTCTTGACCAGCGCTAATGTCGATGCCATGTCAAGCCATCCGGAATCACCCCGCAGCAAATTTCACAGCCTGTTGCACGATCAGATCCGGCACGAATTCAATGCCGAGCATCAGTACATCGCGATTGCGGTGTGGTTCGACAATGCCGATCTCCCGCAGCTGGCCAAGCGGTTCTACAAGCAGGCCGTCGAAGAGCGCAATCACGCGATGATGATCGTGCAGTACTTCCTGGACCGGGATATCAGCGTCGACATTTCCGGCATCGATGCCGCGAAATCGCGGTTCGAGAATGCCAGGGAGCCGATCGCGCTCGCACTGACCCAGGAGAAGACGGTCACCGAGCAGATCATCCAGCTGGCGAGCACCGCCCGCGAAGAGGGCGACTACCTGGGCGAACAGTTCATGCAGTGGTTCCTCAAGGAGCAGGTCGAGGAAGTCGCGAACATGACCACCCTGCTCACCATCGCCGATCGCGCCGGGTCGAACCTGTTCGACCTGGAGGAATTCGTCGCCCGGGAAATGAGCGGCCCGAGCGACGCCTCCGGCGCGCCTTCGGCGGCGGGCGGCTCCGTCTGACCGCGTTTGCCGAATAGGTGAAACAGGCCCGGTTCCGTATCAGGAACCGGGCCTGTCGCTGTTGCGCGTTCTATCGGACGGCGAGTCGAAATGTCGGCGTAAACCACGGTTCCACCACATTTCGCACTGGTTTGGTGAGTCTTTCCTATATTTCGAGCCGCACCGGCGGCAACCAGAAAACACCGCCGCCGACAAAGACCGTTTCCGCCGAATTTTCGCGATATCCGGGCTCAGCGCAAGGTGACCTGACGCGACCGCAGGCCGTCGCGGGAGCGCCGCTCGTCGGAGTTCAGCGGGGCGTCGACGGCCAGCGCCTCGGACAGGCGAGCGCCGAATTCGGCTGCGGGCTCGACCCATTCGTCGGGGTGCCGCTCGCGGTCCAGGTCGAAGACCGGGACCAGCACTCCGTGCGTGCGGAACGACCCCGCGAATCGGGAACCCTCGCCGAGGTGCAGACCGCCGGAGGCGTGCACCCGGGCCAGCGCCAGCATGAGCGCGTCCTCGTCCTCCGGCCGCACCCAGCGGATGTGCGCCTTCTCTCCCGCGTCCACCCACCAGGCGGCACCGATCGCGTCGGCGGCGAGCCCGAGCCGCGCCGAGGGCATGATCGCCTGCTTGGCCTGCTCGATGGTGGCGGCGACCTGCGGGTCGGGCTCGACACCCGCGGGCACCCACCAGTCGAAGTCCTGGTGCACGGTCAAGTCCAGGGTCGCGGCGGGATCGATGACATCGGCCAGCCTCGGGCCGCCCGCGACGCTTTCCACCGAGGTCAGCGAATCACCGGGCTCGGCGGACTGGGTCCATAGGATCGCCGCGGCCAGATCGGCGGCCGGATCCGCGCCCTGGAACTGCACCTGCGCGCCGACGTAACCGCTGGGCTCGTCACCGGCGCGCACCAACGCGGCCACCGCGCCGGGCAGCACCGTTGCGAGCACGACCGGCCGCTCCGCCGCGACCTCGGCCGCCAGCGTCAACCGGGCGGTGGCCGAGGGAACGAATTCGCGCAGCGCGACCAGATCGCACTCCGCGGCCAAGCCCTCGAACGGACGGGTGACGACTTGTGCCGCCTGCTCCTGCGCCGCCCGCCGCTCGGCGAGACGCTGCGCCCGGTTCCCACCGGGCTTAGGACTGTTGCGCTTGCTTTTACCCACGAGGGGTCAACCTACCGTGTTTTTTGGCTGTGTTTGTTTTTCCAGCGCCTGCGGCGCTGGGTGTTCGCGGCCCCTTTATGGCTCGCGTCCGAGCGACCGCCGCTGGCGACTGCGTCGCGGACACGGCGGCCACTCGGACGCGAGCCGGGCCGCGAACGGCGCATGCTCGGTCTCGCTTCGCTCGAAAGACGTGGTTGAGGTGTGTGGTTCCGTCAGGAATTGGCGCGCGAATTACATGCGACCTGGTGGGCGTGGCGAAGATGCCGCCGACACCCCCGCTCCGGCCTCCTCGCGGCCCGCGCCGAAGCTAGGGACCTCTTGTGGAAGTCATGGATCAGCGGGACACAGACGAGCGTGTCTGTCTCGATCGATCCACTGCCGAAACAGCTGGTACGACCTCAGGTGGCTGTATGGGCGGGATGTCTCGACCCAGCACGGCCCGGCGGGGCCGGGTCAGGCGGCGGGCAGTAGCGACTTGGTGCGGCCGGGGTGGTTGGTGGCGATCCAGCTGACACCGAGGTCGGCGCACAGTTGGACGTCGTCGGGGTCGTCGACGGTCCAGCAGTAGGTGGCGCGGCCGGCGGCGGCGGCCTTGTCGACCAGGTCGGGGTGCTCGCGCAATGTTTTCACCGAGGGGCCGACGGCTGTGGCGCCGACGGTGGTGGCCGCGGATCCGCCCAGGTAGCGCGACGATTCACCGAGTAGGACGGTGGGGAGCAACGGGGCGGCGCGGCGGACGCGCCACACGGCGGTGGCCGCGAACGACATGACGACCGCGCGGGAATGATCCGCCGAGGCGGGGGTGGCGATGCCGAAGCGCTGGAGCTCGGCGAGCAGCTTGTTCTCCACCAGCGCGCCGTAGCGGACCGGGTGCTTGGTCTCGATGAACAGCTTGGTCGGCCTGCTACGCCAGTCCAGCACCAGGCTGATCAGCTCGCTGAGGGTCAGCACCGAGGCCGGAGCGCCATCGGCGCCGAAATCCAGCGCGCGCAGCTCCTCCAACGTCATCTCGCTGACCAGACCGCTGCCCGAGGAGGTCCGGTCGACGGTGCGGTCGTGCACGCACACCAGATGTCCGTCCCTGGTCAGCCGGACATCGCACTCGACGCCGTCGGCGCCCTCCTGGAGCGCCAACTCGTAGGCGGCGAGCGTGTGCTCGGGGCGCGCCGCCGAGGCGCCTCGATGCGCGACGACGAACGGCGCGCGACTGCCCTGGCTCACTTGGCCATAACCTCCTCCTGCTCACGGTCCTCAGCACCGTTGTCCTCGTGCGCGTCGGCGCCCGCCTGTGTACGTCCGCCGGGATGCACCGGCTCGATCACCGGCACCGCGGGGTCGACCGCGATCAGCCAGCGGCGCGCGGTCCGGCTGCGACCGAGCAGGTCATGCCCCTCGATCGTGCGCAACACCCAGAGGGTCAGCAACGCGACCGCGGCGGCGACCGCGTCGGTGAACGCGGTGAACAGCACCCCGTCCGCCTCGACTTGCAACGAATCCGCGGTCCGCCACAGTAGCGCGGCCACCGCGACGAGGCCGCCGAAGACCCACGCGGCCCACCAGATCCGTACCGCCCGTCCCGTCCTGGGATCACCCTGCAACGCGGCCACTTCGCTCAGGAAGACCCCCGGCCACAGCAGGTTGACCACCGGAATCAGGCAGCCGAACGCGAGCGCTCGCGGCGAACGCGGATCGCGCCTGCCCGTCGCGGCGTAGGCCGAGCGCCTGATCTCGATCAGTCTTCCGACGGTGGCCGCGGCCGCCAGCAGCGCGAGCACGACCGCGAGCACTCCGGCGCCGATCACGAACGCGTCGGAGGCGAAGAGGACGGCGGGGTGGATCAGGCGCGTCCGGTTGCGCAGCAACACCCCGTAGCGCGCCAGTTCCGCGACGGCCGCGAGTCCGAAGACGACGGCGGTCGCGACTAGGAGTCTGATCACCGAGTCGGTCAACTTGCCGAACGGGCGACGCACCGGGCCGCCCGGGTGCGGTGGCGGGTCGATCAGGCCCCAGCGTGGGATCTGCGTGTACCGAGGCGTGCGGCTCGGCGGGGCCGGTCGGACGGACGACTGCGCTCGCCGACCGCGCTGGTCGGGCTTGCGCGCCACCCAGCGGTAGTTGCGACGGTCGGCGGGCGCGTCGATCGGCCCCGGCGAGAGGAGTACGCCGCGGCAGCGCGGGCACCAGTGCATCGGCGCCCCTTGCACGGCCCAGCGCGCACCGCAGCGCGCACAAGGTTGCACCACCGTACTCACCCGCGCACCTCGTTCTTTCGTCAGTAGATCTTCGCCTCGTGGTCGCCCTCCGCGACCAGCGGGCGGCCGGCGTGCTGCCATGCCACCATGCCCCCGTTGACCTGGATGGCCTCATAGCCGATGTGCGTGAGATATTCGACCACCTGAAGCGACCGACCGCCCTGCCTGCAGATGATGTAGAGATCCGCGTCGTACTCCAGCTCGTCGATCCGGGCGGGAACGTCGACCATCGGGATGTGGATCGCACCCGGGGCGTGTCCGAGCCGCCACTCGTCGTCCTCACGGACGTCGAGCAGGATCGATCGCGGCGTGTCGGCCGACGCGGGCGCGCTGCTGTCGAAATCGGCAGGCACGTCCTCCACCGTGACCGACGGAACGTGGGGGCTCGTCACAGATTCGATCCTGCCATGCGTGGCGGACCGCCGTGCAGTTCCATGCCAGGGGAGCGACCTCGACAGCGAGCCACGACTTCGGGTATGTTCTCCCCTCCGGAACTCGACCGCGCACCCGCCCGATGCTGGTTGTGCATAACTCGGGCGAAGTTATCCACATAATCCACAGCTCGATCCACAAGGCGCAGGTGTCGAAGGCGTTTCGCCGGATTGAACCAGCCTTCTGGCAACTGATCAGCTATCAACCCGGTGTCGTTGCGAACCCTTGGTCCGTTCTCCGCCTGCTTTACCTGATTGGAGTACGGATCAGCCCCTAACGGTCGAGCGATGCGAATGGCCGATCCGGGACTCCCCTCCATACCAATCCCGGAGCGGCCATTCGTCGCCGACATCGGAACCCGCGGCCGAAGAGGGTCCGATATCTACTTGGACGGTGCCGAGGCGCATTCGGTTCCATCGAATCCAGAACGCCGCCGAAATCCCGCGATCCGGCGAAGACGGTCGGTAGCCTGGGCGCATGAACGTGAGCAGGGGGCTACGCCACGGAATGGACATCGCAGGGCTCAACATCGCGTTGTCCGAGGCCACGTGCCTCGGCCTCGCGATCGACGAGGCCACCGCCGAATTGCGACTCGACCTCGAAGTACTGACCCTTCCCGAACGCGGAACGGCGGCGGAGGACTACCGGGTGCAGGTGACGTTCACCGGCGTGACCCGGGTCGCCGCGTCACTGCGCACACAGCATTGGGACGACCTGGAACCCAGGGTGCTGCCGCTGCGACTGGAAGGCCTGGACGAGGCGATCCGGAGTTTCGGCGGCGGGCGGCTGCACGGTTGGGAGTTCATCGATCTCGATGACAGCAGTTGGGCGTTGTGGAGCGAGTTGCTCAGCTTCGACACCCGCATCGGTGATCGCGAATCCGCACACGTTCTGGAGTTCTCCCAGGAGGAGGGCATCGATCCGCGCGAATTGGACGTCCGGGTGTGGTTCGACGGCATCACCGTGTACGATGCGCGGGGCAAGCAGATCCCGCTGGCGGACTTCGTCGCGGGCGGCGCGCGGTGGTGGCGAGCGCACGATGCGGGCGACCCGCGAGCCAGTCGTCCGGGAATCGCGCCGCCGCTCTGATCGCGGGACCGTTGCGAGTGAACCGCACATCGAGGTGCGGTTCGCCGCACCTCGGCGCTCAGGCGCCCGTGCCCACCGGGCAGCTCACTCCGGTGGCGTGCACGGGGCAGTATCCCCCGGGATTCTTGGCCAGGTACTGCTGGTGATAGCCCTCGGCATAGTAGAAGGCCGCCAGCCCGGGCAGCGGCGTGATCTCCGTGGTGATCTGCCGGTATCCCGCCGCGGCGAGCCGCTTACCGTAGGACTCGGCAGTCGAGCCGACGAGATCGGCTTGCTCGGCGCCGAAGGTGAAGACGGCCGAACGATATTGGGTGCCGCGGTCGTTGCCCTGCCGCATGCCCTGGGTGGGGTCGTGGTTCTCCCAGAACTGTTTGAGGATGCCCGCGTAGTCGATCACCGCGGGATCGAACACGACGAGCACCGCCTCCGCGTGACCCGTCCGTCCGCTGCACACCTCTTCGTAGGTGGGATTCGGCGTGTACCCGCCGACATAACCGACTGCCGTGGAGTAAACGCCGTCGAGTTCCCAGAAGCCCTTCTCCGCGCCCCAGAAGCAGCCCATCGCGACGACCGCGAGCTGGAGCCCTTCGGGAAACGGCGGGCGGATCGGGTGACCGTTCACGTAGTGGGTATCCGGCACGTCGAGCGGTTCCGCCCGGCCGGGCAGGGCTTGCTCGGGAGCGACCATGACGGGTTCGGGGAGCCTCAGACGCCCCACTAGTTCGTCGTACCACGACATGGTTCGATGCTACGCGTGTGTTTCCAGTGAGGCCGATGTGCGTGATGTGACGGTGCGCGACCCGCTAGGTGTGAGCGGCGTCACCGGAATGCGCGAGCGTGGGCCCGAGTTGGAATCGACCGGGTGTACGAATGATGGTTGGCTGTGTCCGGACAACGGGCACAGTCAGCCCGACATAGGAAGGGACAACGTGGCCGAGTACACGCTGCCAGATCTGGATTACGACTACAGCGCCCTGGAGCCCCACATCTCCGGGCAGATCAACGAGCTTCATCATTCCAAGCACCACGCCGCATACGTCGCGGGCGCGAACACCGCACTGGAGAAGCTGGAAGCCGCTCGCGAGTCGGGCGATCACAGCGCCATCTTCCTGCACGAGAAGAACCTCGCGTTCCACCTGGGTGGGCACGTCAACCACTCCATCTGGTGGAAGAACCTCTCCCCCAACGGCGGCGACAAGCCGGTCGGCGAACTGGCCGCGGCCATCGACGACCAGTTCGGTTCGTTCGACAAGTTCCGCGCGCAATTCACCGCCGCGGCCAACGGCCTGCAGGGTTCCGGCTGGGCGGTGCTCGGCTTCGACACCCTCGGCCAGAAGCTGCTGACCTTCCAGCTCTACGACCAGCAGGCCAACGTCCCGTTGGGCATCATCCCGCTGCTGCAGGTCGACATGTGGGAGCACGCTTTCTACCTGCAGTACAAGAACGTCAAGGCGGACTACGTCACCGCGTTCTGGAACGTCGTCAACTGGGCCGACGTGCAGGAGCGCTTCGCCAAGGCGACTTCGCAGGCCAAGGGCCTCATCTTCGGCTGAGCCTGTTCGGCACGCCGGAACCGGGTCCGCGAATCCGTCCGCCACGCGCGGCCGGGTTCGCGGGCCCGTCCTGTTCTCCGGTGACGCGGACACGTTGCCGAGAACGCCACCGGCCCCGCGCGTATCCGGAGTCCCCGAGGTGGGGCGGGATCCGTCGAGTGCGCAGCCGGATTGCCCTCCTTTACGCCCCCGGCCGCCCGATTGGCACTCTTTGGTACTTGTGTGCCAGGTGACTCGTGGTTCATATTCGGGAAATCCACACCGAAGAGACGGGCAAGGTCGCCCCCGGGTTCGACAACGGGAGGCAGGAATGCGCACGAACGAACCGATCGGCATCACGCCGTTCCATTCGCGCGGGTCGCTGCGTGGCTTCTTGATCTCCGGCCGCTGGCCGGACACCACCAAGGAGTGGGCGCAGGTGCTGGTCCTGGCGGTGCGTGTGGCCACGTTACCCGGGCTGCTGACCACCTCGACGGTGTTCGGAGTCCGTGAGGACCTGCCCGACGACCCCGCCCCGGGCACGGTCGGCTTGGTGCTGGCCGAAGGGCCCGTGCTCGGCGACGAGGCCGTGGAACCCGGCCGTTTCGCCGACCATGTGCCACCGGCGTTGCTGATGCTGCATCCGCCGTCCGAAACCCGCCCGACACTGCCCGAATGCGCGGGTGCGGCCTCCGGCTGCGTCTTGCTGCCGGGCGTGCCCCACCTCGGGCTGGAACACCGTGCCGCGTGGGTCGAGGCGGAGTCCGACGGAACCGTGACCTCGCTGGTCAGCCGGGTCGGACTGGACCCGATCAGCGATCCAGACACCGCGGTTCTGGCTATGCTGCTGGCCGCGTGAGGGTAACCGAAATTCCGCACGTGGATCGCCAAACTTATTGTGCGCATTGCGATTCCGATTACAGCGGGTTGGCACGAGCGGACCGTGGCGGTAGAGTCGCAGGCAGCGAAGGGGAGTAGCCCCCAATCGCACAGTCGACATACTGACCCGCCGAGCCCGCTCGGGCCGGGTCCGGCTGTGTGAACCGGCTTCCGGCCGGTGGGCGAGACCTTCGGCCTGGACAACCATTTCGTTGTCGGCCGGAGCGTCCCCATATCTCCGGTCGGCAGGCCGGAGACCTTGGAGCCGCCACACATGATCGCCACCGTATTGCTCACCATCGGCGTCGTCTTCCTCGCCGAGCTCGGTGACAAGTCCCAGCTGATGGCGCTGACGTTCGCGCTGCGCTACCGCTGGTGGGTGGTGCTGGGCGGTATCGCGACAGCCTCCGCGGCGGTGCACCTGATATCGGTCGGCATCGGCTATTTCCTCGGTGCGGCGCTGCCCACCAGGACGATCGCGCTGATCGCCGCCGTCACCTTCCTGGCCGTCGGCCTGTGGACGTTGCGCGAGCACTTCGGCACCGGCGAGCAAGACCCGGAGCCGAAGGCGCCGAAAGTGGGCGGTGCGCCGTTCTTCGTGGTGCTGTCCGCGTTCCTGCTCGCCGAGCTGGGCGATCGCACCATGTTCGCGACCGCCGCGCTGGCCACGGACTACGACTGGGTAGGCGTCTGGCTGGGCTCGACCATCGGCATGGTCGCCGCCGACGCGCTCGCCATCGCGGTGGGCATTCTGGTCGGCAAGCATCTGCCGGAGCACACGATCGGCATCGGCTCGGGCCTGCTGTTCCTCTACTTCGGCGCGGCGACCCTGCTCGGCGCGACCGCACCGGCCCTCGGCGGTGTCGCCGCCGCCGGGCTCGCGGCGCTGGCTCCCGCGCTGGCCGGTGCGGCGCTGCTGCTCACGCGGATGGCTCGCCGCTCGAGTCCAGCGCAGCCCCGTACAGTCCGCCACCCTGGCGCAACAGATCCAGCAATGGTTCCCGCAGCGCCTGCAGACCGCTCGAGTCTCCGGCCGCGATCCGAGCGGTGACCATCGAACCGACCGCCGCGGCCAGGGCCTGACAGGCGAAACGCTGCTGGTCGGTCCGCGCGTCGAGCACGGCGGCGATCAACTCGACGAATCGCTCTTGCAGCTGGGCCCGGCGCGCGATGGCGGCCGACCCCACCGCGAAGACCTCGACCAAGAACAACCGCGCGCTGGCCGGGTCGTCCACCAGATACTGGAGATAGGCGCGCAGGATCCGGTCCATCCGAGCCACGGCGTCGGTATCGGCCGCCGCGTCTTCCCTCTCGGTGGCGTCGGCGATCCGGTCGAGCAACAACTGCACCGCGCGCTGATAGGCCGCTTCGAAACAGTCTTCTTTGGAGCGGAACTGCTCGTAGAACGTCTCCCGCGACACGCAAGCCCGCTTGAGGATCGCCGCGACCGACGTTCCGATGTAACCGTTCTCGGCCATGGCCTCCGCCGTCGCGACGAGGATTCGTTCGCGCTGCGAAGCGATCACCTGCTCCCGTGGCAGGCCGTGCCTACCTCGGGGAAGGCGTGCGCTGGTGGCCGATTCGGTCATTCGGTGACTCCGGTGTTCGGTCGAGCTGACTGGGCTGTTCCATTCTGCTCGGTCGGTTCCGCCGACTTGCCGGAAAGGGCCCGCGACCGAAACGAGTCGCGGGAGCCGTGCAGGGCCGCTCGCCGCGTACCGGTTAGGGTGCCATTGACGAAGGGCCAACTGGCTGTCACAAACGAGAGGACCATCGTGGAGATTTCGGGTTCCGCCGCCATTGTCACCGGAGGCGCATCGGGCCTCGGCGCCGCCACCGCCAAGCGTCTCGCCGATCTCGGCGCCACCGTCTTCGGACTCGATGTACCGCAGTCGATCGAGCGCGCCGGCGACAACGTGCCCGCCGGGGTCACCCTCATTCCCGCCGATGTCACCAGCAACGACGAGGTCAGCGCGGCCGTCGCGCAGGTCGTCGAGTCCGGCGCCCCGCTGCGCATCGTGGTCAACTGCGCCGGTGTCGGCTGGGCGGGCCGCATCCTGTCCAAGAACGGCCCGCACGACCTGGAGCTGTTCCGCACGGTGATCACGGTCAACCTGCTCGGCACCTTCAACGTCATGCGGCTGGCCGCCGACGCGATCGCCAAAACCGACGCCGTGGACGAGTACGGCCAGCGCGGCGTCATCATCAACACCGCCTCGGTCGCCGCGTTCGAGGGGCAGATCGGTCAGATCGCCTACTCGGCGTCCAAGGGCGGCGTGCACGGCATGACGGTTCCGGCCGCGCGTGATCTGGCCCAGTTCGGCATCCGGGTGAACACCATCGCTCCCGGCATCATCGACACCCCGATGCTGGCCGGCGTCACCGAGGAGTACCGCAAGGGCCTCGAGGCGGGCGTGCCCTTCCCGTCCCGCCTCGGCCGTCCGGACGAGTACGCGCAGCTGACGCAGTACATCGTCGAGCACGACTACCTGAACGGCGAGACCGTCCGTATGGACGGCGCGCTGCGCATGGCGCCGCGGTAATTCCGCTCCGCAGTCCTGGCAGCGCGTGGCCCTTCGCCGAAGGGCCACGCGCTGTTCTCATTCCCGCGACTTGTGGCCGATGCCGAGATAGGCGGTGGTGGACAAGGGGCAGTGCGGCCGGTACTTCTCGGCGAGAAACGCTTTCATGACGGCTGCGCGCCGAGCCCAGACCTCCGCGCTCACGTTGTGGCGCATGAGCTCCAACGGGGCGCTGCTGCGCACCATGGTCTCCCACATCTCCTCGGGGCTGCCGAAGGTGAGCGCGATCGAATGCCGCTGGATGGACACGGCTTCGAAGCCCGCACCGCGCATCTCCGATTCGAAGACCTCCGGGTTTTCCAGGCTCAGGAAGTTCGGTTGCGGCTCCTGGATGTCCGGGTCGGCCGCGGTCAAGGCACCGAACATCATCCGCATCAGCGGCGAGTCCGCGATCGGCGCCCAGCTCGACACCACCGCCGTCCCGCCCGGCCGCAACACCCGGAACAGCTCGGCGAACCCACGAGCGCGGTCCGGGAAGAACATCAGTCCGAACATGGAGAACCCGGCGTCGAAATGGTCGGATTCGTACGGCAGTTCTTGTCCGTCACCCACTTGCGCCCGGATATTCCCCAGCCCGGCGGCAGCGGCGTTCTTCGCCAAGCGCGCGATCATCGACTCCGCGAAATCGATGGCGTCGACCTGCGCCACGTGACCCGCGGCCAGCAGGCTGAGCGTGCCCGGCCCCGCCGCGACATCCACGATGCGCGATTCCGCCGAGAGCGAGGCGAACTCGAGCGCCCGCGCCGAGAACGGTTGCATTATCGCGGGTGCGAACTCGTCATATCCGTCGGCGACGAGATCCCACGGCTCGGCGACGGCAAGCGGGTTTGCGGACATGTCGTGACGATCCTTTCAGGCATCCACATCTAACCGCGCCACCCGGGGGCGAACTCCCCAGTCCTGCGAATATGCCATTCCGCCCGTCACCGTAACCGAGAAATGGCCGAAACACCGCCGACCGCACCGGCCGCGACCGGAGGACATTGCTGGTCCTCCGGCCGCGGATGGTTCAGAGAGTGCGAGTGAGCCGATCGGTGAGGATGTGGGCGAAGTGCGCCGGATCCTTGAGTTCACCGCCCTCGGCGAGCACCGCCGTGCCGAACAGCAGTTCGGCGGTTTCCGACAGCTCGGTCGCCGTGCCGGCGTCGGCCTTCTCCCGCTCGGCCGCGTACGCGTCGCGCAGGCCGGTGACCAGCGGGTGGGTCGGGTTGAGTTCCAGAATCCGCTTGCTCTCCGGCAGCGCCTGGCCCGAGGCGCGATACATCCGCTCCAGCATCGGCGTGAAGTCGAACACGTCACCGACCAGGCAAGCCGGAGAGGTGGTGAGCCGGTTGGTCAGGCGCACCTCCTTGACGTTCTCCTCCAGCGTCTTGCCCAGCCACGTGAGGACATCGGCGAAGTCCTTGTCCTGCTGCTCGCGCAGCGCCTCGGAGGCCTTCTTCTCCTCCTCGGTCTCCAGATCGACCTCGCCCTTGGCGATGGACTGGAACGCCTTGCCGTCGAATTCCGGTACGGAACCGACCCACATCTCGTCGACCGGGTCGGTCAGGATCAGCACCTCGCGGCCCTTGGCCTTGAACGCCTCCAGATGCGGGGAGCTCTCGACCTGCTGACGGGTCTCGCCGGTCATGTAGTAGATGGTGTCCTGCCCCTCGGGCATCCGCTCCACGTACTGGGCCAGCGTGGTCAGCTCGGTCTCGGAGTTCGTCGAGGCGAACGAGGAGACCTGGAGGATGGTGTCGCGGTTGTCGAAGTCCGAGAGCAGGCCCTCCTTCAGGACGCGGCCGAACTCCTTCCAGAAGGTCTGGTAACCGGCCTGGTCCTCGGCGCCCTGCAGATCCTTGACCGTGGACAGCACCTTCTTCACCAGACGCTTGCGGATCATCTGGATCTGCCGGTCCTGCTGGAGGATCTCCCGGGAGACGTTGAGCGACAGATCCTGCGCGTCCACCACGCCCTTGACGAAGCGCAGGTACTCCGGCATCAGCTCTTCGCAGTTGTCCATGATGAACACCCGTTTGACGTAGAGCTGGACGCCGCGCTTGTGCTCGCGGGTGAACAGATCGAACGGCGCGTGCGAGGGGATGAACAGCAGCGCCTGGTACTCGAACGTGCCCTCGGCCTTCAGCGGGATGATCTCCAGCGGATCGTCCCAGCCGTGGCTGACGTGCTTGTAGAACTCCTTGTACTCCTCGTCGGAGACCTCGCTCTTGGGGCGCGTCCACAGCGCCTTCATGGAGTTGAGCGTCTGGTCCTCGAGGATCGTCTTCTCCTCGGCGGCCTCGCCTTCACCTTCGGTGACGGTCCGCTCCACCTGCATGCGGATCGGCCAGGAAATGAAGTCGGAGTACTTCTTGACGATCTCGCGCAGCTTCCACTCCAGCGTGTAGTCGAAGAGGTGATCCTCCTCGTCCACCGGCTTGAGGTGGAGTGCGACCGACGTGCCCTGCGGGGCCTCGTCGAGTTCGGAGATCGTGTAAGTGGAGCTGCCCGCGTTCGACTCCCACCGGGTGGCGGTGGCCTCGCCCGCGCGGCGGGTGGTCAGGGTGACCTTGTCGGCCACCATGAAGGTCGAATAGAAACCGATGCCGAACTGGCCGATCAGCTCCTCGGCGGCGGCCTCGGACTTGGCCTCGTTCAGCTTCCTGCGCAGCTCGGCGGTACCGGACTTGGCGAGGGTGCCGATCAGATCGACGACCTCGGCGCGCGACATGCCGATGCCGTTGTCCCGGACGGTCAGGATCCGCTCGTCCTTGTCGACCTCCAGCTCGATGTGCAGGTCGGAGGTGTCGACGTGCAGATCCTTGTCACGGAAGGACTCCAGCCGCAGCTTGTCCAGCGCGTCGGAGGAGTTCGAGATCAGCTCCCGCAGGAAGGTGTCCTTGTTGGAGTAGACGGAATGGATCATCAGCTCGAGCAGCTGATGGGTCTCTGCCTGGAACTCGAGTTGTTCGACGTGCTCTGTCACGTCGCGATGGTACCGCCGTGCGCGGACTACGGAGCCGAAGGTGGGGCCGACGCGTAACCCGCGACGGTCCCGGGCGACCGCGCATCGGGAACCTGCCGGAAATCGGCGAGACCGGCAACCTCCGCGTCGGCGCGGGTGGTCATCCATTCGCGCAGCACCTGGGTGGCGCGGACGTCGTCCTCGTTGTACTCCAGCAAACGGGTGCGCTGGGTCGCGTCGGGCGTGGCGCCGTCGTAGCCGACCGCGAGCCGGTACCAGCTCATCGACGCCTCGCCGCTCGCCTCGGGATCACGCCACGAGAACCCGGCGACCGGCGCGATCTTCTTCAGCCCCTTGCCGTTCGGGCAGATGAACTGGTCGGAGACGGCTTGGAACATGTCCACCCATTGCGGTCCGTCCACGAACGCGCGCACCTGCTCCACCGTCGGCACGCCGGGGCGGCCCGCGAACCGGCGCGCCGATTCGTACAGCCACTTGTCTTCCGCCGTACGCGAATAGCAGTACGCGGCAAACGTTCTGCCCGTCGCGGCCGCCTCGGCGCGCACCGTCATCAGCCAGGTCCAGAACTCGCCGAAAGAGCGGCCCTCGTCCTCGGTGGGCAACGGGTCCCAGGTGACGAACGGGCGGTACACGCCGTTCAGCAGCGTTCCCCACAGGTACGCGCCGTACTCCTGGAAACTCTCCAGATCGACGTCGACCTCCACATCCGCCCGCCGCACGAGCACGTTCTCGACCCTCCGCACCAGCGGGGCGCCGACGATCCACGCCCGCGCGGTGACCACGGCCTCGTCGAACGGGCCGTGCTGCCAATCCTCGGGCTCCTCGCCCACCCACGCGGCGAGTTCATCGATGGTCTCGACGTTGTGCCTGCGCAGCACCTCGGCGCGGGAGCCGGGCGCCACCAGGCTGACGTCACGATGCTCGATCAGCCAGCCCTCGCAGCTCGGGCCATCGACTCCTCGCGTCCACCACGGGCACTGCCTGCACTCGGGCACCTTCGAGGGGATGGTGGGCAGTTCGCCGCGCACCACCGCGATCCGGTCGGCGTAGCGGCGGTCGTAATCGGCCAGCAGCGGCGCCAGGTCGTGCACCAGGATGCGATCGAAATCGAAGCCGATGACGCCGCCGACCAGCGCGGGGCTGGCCAGGCCGTGCCGCTGCAGCATCCGGTGCAGGTGGGCGAGCCGCTGTTGGTCGCGCGGCTGCTGGCGTAGCTTGCGGTGCGGATCCGGTTGCGGGTCCCAGTGATACAGGTCCGAAGTGGTGGGGTGGAAGTCGGCGCGCTCGGGTTGACGCGGGTCGGTCACCTTGTGGTTCACCACGATGATCGGGATGTAGCCGCCGCGTTCGGCGTCGCGCAGCAGGATCTCCGAACCTCCGCGCCTGCCGGTGTCCGGCTCCTGCGGTAGCAATCCGCCCCAGATGTGCCGTGCCCCGATTTCGCACGCGCGCATCGTCGCTTCGGCGCGCTCGGCGGCGCGCAGTCCGGGATCGATCACCACCCAGGCATCGGGGTCCGCGCCTACCAGCGCGTCGCGCACGCGGGCGCGGTGTGCGACGGCGGCGTCCCGGCGCTGGCGTACGCCCGCGTCCTCGACGATCCCCGCCAATGCCTCGGGGTGCGCGGCGTCCATACGCAGGCGATGGCGGCAGCCGATCAGCGCCCTGGCATCGATGAAGGCGGCAGGCACGTCGGTGGCCCGATCCACGGCCGTTCCGTTGCGCTTGCGACCATCCCGGTCACCGATGTCCGAATCCACGCTAAGCAGTATGGTCCCTCCCCCCGACAGTGTTTAATTTCAGCGCTGTGTTGGTCTGGCCGCGACTTCGTCGCGGCGTGTTCGCGGCCCCCTTGTGGCTCGCGTCCGAGCGACCGCCGCTGGCGACTTCGTCGCGAACGCGGCGGCCACTCGGACGCGAGCCGGGCCGCGAACGGCGCATGCTCGGTCTCGCTTCGCTCGAAACCGGGGGTTGCGGCGCGCTGGGCGCGTCCGGGGGTTGCGGCGCGCTGGGCGCGTAGGGCGGTGACCCGCACATACGCGGTACTCACATTGGCGATCGCGTCGACCCCACTGCCGACAACACCACTTCACTTCGAACCACGGAGCGCGCCGCTCGGTACGGACGATGTTCCAGGCGGTGGTGCGGCGTGGCCGCTCGACGTCGACCAGCACGGCACCGGATGGAGAAAGGAAGCCTTGCCGACCAGTCGCTCGGCTGGGATGGGAATTGCGGGCGCCGAGCGCGCGGGCCGCACTACCCTCGCAGCTGACGGCGTGGACCCGATAGGGTAACGGCAAAGCGTGTGACATGGGCGGACGGGCTTCCCCGGCGTCGTACTGCCATGGCGAACCAGCATGACGGAGGGCCTTCGATGGGGTTGTTCACGAAGCGCAAGCGGCGGCCGAGCCGCAGGGCCGAGGCGAAAGCCCTCAAGCACAAGGCCGTGATGGAGGCCAAGCTCGTCGCGAAGAACGACCGCAAAGCGCGCCGGGCCGAGGCCCGCACCCAGCGCAAGGTCGCCAAGGCGCAGATCGCGACGTTCCAGGCGGAGGAGAAGGCCGCGCTGAAAGTGGCGGCCAAGGCCGAACGCGATCCGTTCAGCGCCGGTCAGGTGAAGAAATACCTCGGGGTGGCCCGTGTGCTCATCCCGGTGCTCGCTCCGCTCGCCTACCGCGGCGCGACCTTCCTGCGCGGACAGCTCGACACCCGCCGCGCCCAGCAGCTCGGCGTCGGCATCGACCAGCTCGGCGACTTCACCGGACACGGCGCGAAGCTGCAGGCGCGGATCACGAATGCCGAAGCGGCGCTGACGAAGATCGGCTCGCAGAACGGCAAGGACAAGGGCGAGGCGCAGAAGTTCGTCGCCGCCACCAAGGACCGCCTCGGCAGCCTGACGGCCGCCGTGCACACCTCCGACCAGATGCCCGCCAATCGCCGCCGTTCCGTGCACGCGTCGATCTCCCACGAGCTGTCCGGGATCGAGTCGGACATCCTGGCCCGGCTCGGCGTGCGCTGAGTTTCCTCGTCCCGATGTCTCCGCACCCGATCACCGGCCACCTGCGTGGCGGCCTGGTCGGCGTGCTGGTCGGCGTGCTCGCCGTCGCCGCACACGGTGCGGCGGGTGGCGGTGCGCCGGGCTCCACCGAACTGACGCTGCTGTTGCTGATCGCCGCCGGAGTCGGCTCGGCCGCGGGAACCGCGCGAGCGTGCCTGCGCCCGGCTGTCGTGGCCGGGCTGCTCGGCGCGGGCCAGCTGCTGAGCCATGCCGCGCTGTCGGTGCTGGTCGACCACGACCATTCCGGAACCACGGACGCCACAACGATTTCCCCGCTGCCGACCGGATGGATGCTGCTCGCGCACACCGTCGCGACGGTCGGTTGCGCGGCACTGATCGTCCTTGCCGAGCGGCTTTTCGCCGCCGCATCCGGTGCACTGCGCGTGATTCTCGCCCCGCCGGGGCGGATGCGAATCGCCGGCGCGCCGCTCGGGGCTGATCCCGGCCTCCCGCCCTATCGCTGTGCTCCGCTGGGTGCGCTCGGTCCTCGCGCGCCGCCGGTGTCGGTCTGATCCTCCGACACCCATTCCTCTCGCACAGGAGACCTCAGCATGCCCAGCTCGATTTCGCGCGCCGTCACGACGACGGTCGCCACAACGGCACTCGTTCTGCTCGCGGGCGGCGCCGCCGCGGCACACGTCACGGTGGACGCGCCCGGCGCGACGCAGGGCGGCTACGCCGTCGCCACCTTCCGGGTGCCCACCGAATCGGACACCGCCAGCACCACCGCGCTCACCGTCACCCTGCCCAACCTGAAATCCGCTCGGAACGAACCGATTCCCGGATGGTCGGCCAAGGTCGAACGCAACGACAAGAAGGAGATCACCGCGATCACCTGGACCGCCGATCCCGGCGCGCCGGGCATCCCACCCGGACAGTTCCAGCGTTTCGCGCTGTCCGTCGGTCCACTGCCCGCCCTGGACTCGGTGAGCTTCCCCGCCAAGCAGACCTACTCCGACGGCAAGGTGGTCAGCTGGGATCAACCGGTCCAGAAGAACGGCGACGAACCGGAACATCCGGCCCCGTCGCTCACCCTGGCCGCCGCGAAAGACCACGCGGACGGGCACGCGGTGAGCAGCGAAGCCGAAGACGAAGACGCCGACCACGAGGACCAGACGGCCCGCTGGCTCGGCGGGATCGGTCTGGCCCTGGGCTTGCTCGGTGTCGCGCTCGGCGTCGGCAACGTGCTCCGCGGGCGGCGCGCATGAGCCGCCGCCTCCTCGCCGCCCTCGCGGCGGGACTGTTTCTGCTCGGGTTCGGCATCGCCGCAACGGGAGTCGCGGCCGCGCACTCCGCCGCGACCGGCAGCGTCCCGGAGGACAACGCGACCGTAGACGCGGGCCCGGACCGCGCCAGCGTCACGTTCAACGAGGAACTCCAGCCCAGCTTCCCGTCGCTCACCGTCGTCGGACTGGACGGCAATCTGTGGTCCAAGGGTGATCCGGTGGTCGAGGGCAAGACGGTCAGCGTCGCCGTAGGCGAGCTGGGCCCGGTCGGCGAATACACCATCGCCTATCGGGTGACCTCGGCCGACGGCCACCCGGTCAGCGGCAAACGGCACTTCACGCTGGGCAAGCCGGGCAACGGCACGCCGGGGCCGAAGCCGAACGCGAAGGCGAACGACAGCTCGGACGGCTCGGACGGGATCCCGCTGTGGGTGTTCGTCGTCGGCGCGGTCGTGTTGTTCGGCGGCGGACTCGCGTTCGCCTTGTTCGGCGGCAGGAGCCGCGGCCAGAAGCGGTGAGCGACGTGAAGACCGGCGGCCGGGACGGCGCTCGGCGCGCCCCCGGCCGGATGCCATGGCCCGCGGTATTGCTGACCTTCCCGGCCGGGCTGCTGGGCGTCGTACTCGCCTGGGTCCTGATCCTTCCTGGTCCGCTGCCGGGGGAGGCCGTGGTCCGGGTGGTCGCCGACGGTGTCGGGGCCACCGCGCTCGGGTTGGCCGCGCTGCCCAGAGTGGCGCCGCGCTCGCGGACACCGTGGCGGCTGCTCGCGGTACTCGCCGGGATCTGGGCGGTGGCCGAATTCGCCGTGCTGGTCTTCGAGGCCGCGGAGGTGGTCGGCGTTCCGGTGAGCCGACTCGGCGCCGGAGAGTTCGGCACCTATCTGGTCGACGTCAGCGGCGGGCAAATCGGGATCGCGATCCTGGTCGGCGTCGCGACGGTGGCCGGTGGATCGGCGCTGGCCTTCCGGCGGCCCGAGTCCGCCTCCGCCGATCTGGTGCTGGTGTTCGCGGCGGTCGCGCTGGCGTTGCGGCCGATCACCGGGCACATGTCGCAACAGGCGTTCGGGTCGGTTCTCGCCGCGGTGCACGCGTTGGCGGCGGGCGCCTGGTTCGGGTTGCTGGTCGCACTGGCGCTGGTCGTGCGGACCCGGGGCGAGTGGGCGGCCGTGCTGCCCAGGTATTCGGCGGTGGCGTTGCCCCTGGTGGCGGTCGTGGCGGTGACGGGACTGCTCAACGGGCTGATCCGGGTCGGTGGGGTGGCTCCGTTCGTCAGCACCAGTTACGGCCGGATTCTGCTCGCCAAGACCGTGGTGCTGCTCGGCTTGCTCGCGCTCGGCTGGTGGTGGCGGCGCAGTTGGGTGCCGAAGGCGGCCGACCACCGGATGGACGCGAAGGACTCGCTGCGCCGCGCGGTAGCCGAGGTGGTCGTGATGGCGCTCGCCTTCGGCCTCGCCGCGACCCTCGCGGTAACAGCCTGAGCCGCGGCTCCGCGTCCCGGTTATGCGTACCTTCCGCCTTCGCTCCGGCCATGCGCCGGCTGAGGACGAACTGCGTCCGACCGCACCCGTTAAGGTCTGCGCATGACCGAAGTGAAGATCGTCGAGGATTGCGTGGCCTCGGCGGAGTCCGCGTTCGCCTACGTGAACGACTACCGGAACCTGTCGCGGTTCCTGCACGGTATCCAGTCCTTCACCCCGGTCGGCGAGCAGACCGAAGGCGTCGGCGCCACCTTCGACGGGCACATGAAGCTGGGGCCCGCCTCGCTGAAGTCGCGGATCCGAGTGATCCGCTGGGAGAGGGACTTCGCCATCGGCGTCGAGTCCATCAAGGGTTTCGACGTCGAATCCACCTTCTTGTTCCACGCCAAGGGCGACAGGTTGTGCACGGTCGACGCGATCGTGGACTTCCGGGTGCCCGGCGGCTTGGCGGGACGGGCCCTCGGCAAGACCATCGAGCCGTTCGTCAAGATCGCCGTGCAGCACACCACCCACAACCTCGTCACCCAGATAGCGGCGTTCCACGCGCGCTCTGTTTGATTTGCCGCGACTTCGTCGCGGCGTGTTCGCGGCCCCCTCTTGGCGCGAACGGCGGATGCACGGTCTCGCTTCGCTCGAAACCGGGGGTTGAGCTGAGCGCGGGAGGCGGTAACTGCACCACGTGCGTTCGGGGTGCGGCTCGGGCTGTCACAGACCGTAGGTGAGGCTCGGGCTGTCATGCTGGAGAGGTGAGTGCTACACCCTCGATCGGACAGCGGATCGGTTATATCTTCGGCCGGACCCTGCCGGAATCGATGTCCGATTGGGTGCGGGAGGACTTGGTCGGGCCGGGCGCTACGCGGCGTTACCTGCTGCGGTTTCTGGTGCCGGTACTTCCGGTGCTCATGCTGTTCCTGTTGCTGCCCGGCCCCCTGTGGATGGGTCTGGCGATGATGGCGCTGCTGTACATCCCGCTGATCTACTTCACCGTGGCGCTGCTGTACGTCTACCGGCGCCATCGGCTGATCAAGCACGGTCTCGACCCCGCGCTCGCGGATGCCGACGCCCGCCGCAGGGGCGAGCGTGAGCGGCTGGAGTACGAGCGCCGGCACGGACGTGGATGACCCGCATCGAGACCTGGCGGTGCCACATATCACAGGCATAGCCTGGAGGCATGAAAACCCCCACGTTCACGCAGCGGATCGCCTACGATCTCGGCCGCGAACTCCCCGAGGAGCTGCACGAGTGGGTTACCCACGACCTCGTCGGACACGGGGCCATGGAACGCTATCTCGTCCGCTTCATCGGGCCGATCATCCCGTTTTTCGCCCTGGTGCTGCTGTTCCCCGGGCCGATGCCGCTGAAGATCGGCTTGATCGTGATGATGATCGTTCCGCTGATCGTCTTCACGGTCGCGCTGAGTTACGTCTGGCGCCGCTTCCGCTTGGTCCAGCACGGCCTGGACCCCGACCTGGTCGACCATGGAAAGTGCACCGAACACGACCGCGACCTGTACGAACTGCGCTACGGCCACAGATAACGCCGCTGCCCCCGAGAAGTAACGCGCCGATCGACCACGCGCGAGGCCAGCCGACGCCCATCGACCGAAGCCTGACGCGCGGACGCGAGCCATAGGGGGGCCGCAAACACACAGCTCCGCAGGCGCTGGAAAATGAACACCATGACGGAATCGCAGAGTGTAATCGCCACCGCCGACCTGGCCGACGAGATCGGCCCGGAGATCCGCAGCTGCGAGACGCAATTCATCCAGTTCGGCGGGCGGGCGGCGTTCTCCGGACGCATCACCACGATCCGTTGCTTCCAGGACAATCTGCTGGTCAAGCAGACGCTCGGCGAGCCGGGCGAGGGCAAGGTGCTGGTGGTGGACGGCGGTGCGAGCGTGCACACGGCGCTGGTCGGCGACATCATCGCCGGGCGCGGCGTGGAGAACGGCTGGGCGGGCGTCATCGTCAACGGCGCCGTTCGCGACTCCGCCATCCTGCGCACCCTCGGCATCGGCATCAAGGCACTGGGCACCAACCCGCGTAAGAGCACGCAGACCGGTAGCGGCGACCGCGACGTGCCGGTCGAGTTCGGCGGGATCACCTTCGTCCCCGGTGACATGCTCTACAGCGACCACGACGGCATCGTGGTACGCGCGGAGGATTGAGCCGGTGCGGCGGCGCGCCCGAATTCGCCCGTTCGCCGCGACGCGGCGGCGATCAGGCGGACACGATCGCCTTGTGACCGGCGAGCGCGACCACATCACCGATGTGCAGTTGCCGCCCGCGCCGCAGTTCCACCTCGTCGTTCACCCGCACCAATCCGGCGGCGATCACCGTCTTCGCCTCCGAACCCGACTCGATCAGGTTGGCCAGCTTCAGAAACTGGCCGAGCCGAATAACGTCGTCATCGATCGGTACTTCGACTGGTTCCGACATGGGGTAAATACTTACTACCCCATCCGAACTCGCCGAACACCGCCCCAGGTCCCCAGCGATCTCCGGGCAACCTATGCCGCACTCCCGCTCCGCGCAGAAATCGGAACGTCTCTACCGTATGCAACGAATTCACACCGATTTGGCCGGCCGCTCGCCCAGGTCAGCGCGGAATCACAAAAGTTCGTCGTCGAGCCTTCTCGGCGGCGAACACGCCGCGCTCGAGTCCGGGCCGAACGAACACCGGACAAACACGCGCGCCGCAGGCTTGGCAAATCCGACACACTAACGTACACACTGGTTCCGTGACCTCCACGCAAGCCCAGCAACACCTCGACACCGCACCACCGGCGGTGGATAAACCGACTCCGCCGGTTCCACACCGTGGTCATGGCCGCCTTTCGGAAGTGCCGCATATCGCGGGGTTGACGCTCGGTATATTCGCGGCGCTGTGCTTCCTGTGGAGCCTCTCGCCCGCGCTGCGTTTCCTGACCCAGGTGCCGCGCCGCTATATCGATACCTATTACTTCGACGCGCCGGATACGAACCTGATGTGGGCGCTGGTGGTCGGGTTGACGGCCGGCGCGATCACCAGCCGCAAACGGATCGCCTGGTGGTTGCTGATCGGCTATCTCGCGATCTACACGGTGGTCAACGCCATGGCCTTCGCCGAGCGCGGCAGTATTCACGCGCTGGTGGCGATGGTGGTGCACCTGGCCGTGATCGGCGTGCTCATCGCGGCATGGCCGGAGTTCTACACCAAGGTGCGCCGCGGCGCCGGGTGGAAAGCGCTCGGCGTGCTGGTCGGTGGATTGGCGATCGGCGCGCTGCTGGGCTGGGGACTCGTGGAATTGTTCCCCGGCAGTCTTCCGCCGGGCCTGCAGCGGCCGGGGTGGGCGGTCTACCGGGTGACCGCGGCGGTGCTGGCGGACAACGAGCACTTCGACGGACATCCGCGACCGTTCGTCAACTTCCTGCTCGGCCTGTTCGGCGCTATCGCGCTGCTGGCGGCGGTGGTCATCCTGCTGCGCTCGCAGCGGGCGGCGAACGCGATGACCGGCACCGACGAGTCGGCGCTGCGCGGACTGCTGGAGCGCTCGGACGTGGAGGATTCGCTCGGCTACTTCGCCACCCGCCGGGACAAGGGGGTGGTGTTCGCGCCGAGCGGCAAGGCGGCGGTGACCTATCGGGTGGAACTGGGTGTCTCCCTGGCCAGTGGTGACCCGATCGGCATCCGCGAGGCATGGCCGCAGGCCATCGATGCCTGGCTGCGGGAGGCCGATCAGTTCGGTTGGGCACCCGCGGTGATGGGCGCGAGCGAAGTCGGGGCGACGGCGTACCGGCGCGCGGGTCTTTCCGCGCTGCGCCTCGGCGACGAAGCCATTCTGGATACCAGGAACTTCTCGCTGGCCGGACCCGAGATGAAGCCGGTGCGTCAGGCCGCCAACCGGCTGCGCAAGCACGGTGTCGTGGTCCGCATCCGCAGGCATCGCGATATCCCCGCCGAGGAGTTCCGCAGGATCATCGCCCGCGCCGATGCCTGGCGCGACACCGAGACCGAGCGCGGGTTCTCCATGGCGCTGGGCAGGCTGGGCGATGCGCTGGACGGCGACTGCTTGCTGGTCGAGGCCGTCAATCCGCAGGACCGGGTGCTCGGCATGCTGTCGCTGGTGCCGTGGGGCCGCACCGGCGTCTCGCTGGAGCTGATGCGCCGCGACCCCGGGGGTCCCAACGGCGTGATGGAGCTGATGATCTCGCAGCTCGCGCTGCATTCCGAGCTGTACGGCATCACCAAGGTGTCGCTGAACTTCGCGGTGTTCCGCTCGGTGTTCGAGGAGGGCGGCCGGATCGGGGCCGGTCCCGTGCTGCGCTTGTGGCGCGGCGTGCTGCTGTTCTTCTCCCGCTGGTGGCAGTTGGAGGCGCTGTATCGCTCGAATGTGAAGTATCAGCCGTACTGGGTGCCCCGGTTCTTCCTGTTCGAAGATCGCAGGCACCTCCCCCGCGTCGCGATGGCCAGCGCGCTGGCGGAGGGCTTCCTGCCCCGGTTCGGCAAGGAGCCGGACACCGCGATCCACACCGGCGAACATGTCGCGGTGCCCGCCACCGTGACGGGTCTGCACGCCGACGGCAGCGCGCCGGATATCCCCGAGCACGAGATTGCGGAGCAGTTGCCACGCAGGCCCGAACAGGTCCGCGTGCGCATGGACAAACTGGCGCGGCTGACGGGTTCCGGCGTCGATGCCTATCCGGTCGCCTACCCGCCGACACACACCGTCGCCGATGCTCGGCGTTCCCCGCGCGGCACCACGGTCCGGGTCTGCGGCAGGTTGCTGCGCATCCGCGACTACGGCGGCGTGATCTTCGCGGTGGTCCGCGACTGGACCGACGACATCCAGCTCGTCATCGATCGCGACCGGGTCGGCGCCGACCGCAGCGCCGCGTTCGGCGAGTTCTTCGATCTGGGCGATCTGATCGAGGTGAGCGGTCAGATCGGGGCCAGCAGGCGCGGTGAGCTGTCGCTGCTCGCGGCGGACTGGCGGATGCTGGGCAAATGCCTGCACCCGCTGCCGGACAAGTGGAAAGGGCTGGCCGATCCCGAGGCCAGGGTGCGGCAGCGCTACGTCGACATGGCGATCAACACCGAGATCCGCGAGGTGCTGGCCAAACGGAGCGCGGTGATGCGCTCGTTGCGGGACTCGCTGAACTCCCTGGGTTACCTGGAAGTGGAGACGCCGATCCTGCAACAGGTGCACGGCGGCGCCAACGCCACGCCGTTCCTCACCCACATCAACGCCTACGACCTCGACCTATACCTGCGCATCGCCCCCGAGCTGTATCTGAAGCGGCTGTGCGTCGGCGGAATGGAGAAGGTGTTCGAGATCGGGCGCACCTTCCGCAACGAGGGCGTCGACTTCAGCCACAATCCCGAGTTCACCATTCTCGAGGCCTATGAGGCGCACAGCGACTACGAGCGCATGATGCACACCTGCCGACAGCTGATCCAGAACGCCGCGATCGCCGCCAACGGCGCCATGGTGGCCCTGCGGCCCCGTGGCGACGGGACCTTCGAGGAGGTGGACATCTCCGGCGAGTGGCGGGTGCGGACGGTGCACGGCGCGGTGTCGGAGGCGATCGGTACGGAGATCACACCCGAGACCGAAGTCGAGGAGTTGCGCCAACTGTGCGAAAAGGCCGAGGTGCCCTGTCAGCACGGCTGGGACGCCGGACAGGTGGTGCTGGAGATGTACGAGCACTTGGTCGAATCCCACACCCAGGAGCCGACTTTCTACATAAACTTCCCGACTTCGGTGTCCCCGTTGACCAGACAGCACCGCAGCATCCCGGGCGTGACCGAGCGCTGGGACCTGGTCGCCTGGGGTGTCGAACTCGGCACCGCCTACAGCGAACTCACCGATCCCGTGGAACAGCGCCGCAGGCTCACCGAGCAGTCACTGCTCGCGGCCAACGGTGATCCCGAGGCGATGGAACTCGACGAGGACTTCTTGCAGGCGCTCGAGCACGCCATGCCGCCGACCGGCGGGCTCGGCATGGGCGTGGACCGGATCGTCATGCTGATCACCGGACGCAGCATCCGCGAGACACTGCCGTTCCCCTTGGTGAAACCACGCTGACCGAGCCTTCGTCCTGGAAGGATCCTCATCGAACGAATCGGACCGCTACCCTTGGAGATTCGGCCCCGGGAGGAGGCCGCGACACCAAAGGGGTTCCGATATGTACCTTGACCTGCTGACGAACGCGAGTCTGCTGGACCACACCGTATGGGCCAGCCCCGACACGTGGAACTCCGCGCTCGAGTTGGCCGCCAAAAAGAAGAAGAGCAGGGGCGGCGGCGGGCTGATCATCGGCGCACTCTGCTGCCTGCTGGTGGTCGCCCTGATCATCGGCGGCATCTACCTGCTGACCAAGCGCAGGAAGAACAACTAACGGCAGACACCGACGGCCCGGCTTCTCGATACGAACCGGGCCGTCCTCGCTGTGGTCTCAGGCGCGCTCGGATGCCAGCCGGACGAAGGGTCGATGGGGCCGGATGGAGTGGGCCAAGGGTATGCGGCAGAGTGGGGTGGGTGCAGTTGATTCTCGTTCGCCATGCCCAGCCGGTCCGGATGCTGACTTCGGGTGGGCCCGCCGATCCGGAGTTGGCCCCGGTGGGGCTGGAGCAGGCCGAGCGGGTGCCTGCGGCTCTCGGCCATCACCGGATCTCCCGGGTGGTGAGCAGCCCGCAGCGCCGGGCGCGGGAGACGGCGGCGCCGACCGCCACGAAACTGGGGCTCGGCGTCGATGTCGTCGACGACCTCGCCGAATACGATCGCGATCTACCGGCCTACATCCCCATCGAGGACGCGAAGGTCGAATTCCGCGACGCCTATGACCGGATCAAGGCCGGGCATCTTCCGGTGCAGGTGGACGGTGCGGCATTCAAGGCCAGGGTGTACGCCGCGGTCGCCGATATCGTCGCGGCCACCGATCCGGCCGACACTGTCGTCGCGTTCGCGCACGGCGGTGTGATCAACGTGCTGCTGCAAGAGGTCCTCGGGCTGGAGAGGCCGCTGACCTTCCCCATCGACTACTGCTCGATCACCCGCATCCTCTTCTCCCGCACGGGGCGCCGCACGGCCGCCACCGTGAACGAGAACGGGCACGTCTGGGACCTGTTGCCCCGCAATATCGCCTCGAGCTGAGCACTCACAGAGGATTGCCAGGCCGATCGCACCGGTGTCCCAGTCACGGAAACTGAGATAGGCCACGTGAGCCGCTCCGATCAGCGAAAACTGCTACTCCACTGCGGCGTCTGGCCCGGGTGGCCGTGGCAGGCGCGCTGATCGCACTCCCGCTGGCCGCCATCGCGTCGACCGCATCCGCCGAGACTCCCACGGCCCCTGGCGTGGTACAGGTGGTGGCCGCACCGCAGCAGGTCGCCGACCACGACCGCCCCTTCGACCGTGACGGGCGGCATGACGATCAGGGCCGTGGGCCGAACGACTGCCCCGGGCGCGGACCGAACGACGGCCCCGGCCATGGGCCGGACAACGGCCCCCGGCAGGATGCTCCACCGCCGCAGCAGCAGTTCCTGCCGCCGACCGGATCGAGCTAGCCACCGCCGTTTCGAAAGGGCCCACCTCCGAGTTCGCAGGTGGGCCCTACGTTTTGGGTGCCTGCTCAGACCATGTCGGCGATCCGCTGCTCGCTACGCGCTGAGTTATTCACAGCCGATTGCCAGGCCCGTCGCACCGATGTCCCAGTGACCGAACCTTCGATAGGACCGGTGAGCCGCTGCCGAACGGCGACTCACGGTTCGAGAGAAAGGAATTCCGTGTCGCTCTCCAAAACCGTTACGCCGCTGCGGCGTCTGGCCGGGGTCGCCGCGGCCGGTGCGCTGATCACCGTCCCGCTCGCGGCCCTCGCGGCGACCGCGTCCGCCGAAACCACCGGCGGCCAAGCGCAGATCCAGCTAGTGGACGCGCCGCAGCAGGGCGCCGACATCGACGGCGGACCCCGCCATTTCGAACGTTTCGAACGACATGACGGGCCGGACAACGGGCCTCGTCTTTTCGAACATTTCGAACGGCACGACGGCCCGGACCGCGGGCCGGACAACGGCCCGTGGCGGGATGGCCCGCGGCAGAAGCACTTCTTCCATGTGCTTCCGCCCACCGGGTCCAGCTAGACCCTCCGGCCGCATCGAAAAGGGCCCACCTCCGAGTGCGGAGGTGGGCCCTGTAGTTTCGGTGCCAGGTCAGGCCATGCCCGCGATCCAGTTGTGCATCCAGGAGATCGCCGTCTGGCCGCCACCCACCGGGTAGCTGCCGTACAGGGTGTGCGCCTGCGACTTGTAGAAACGCTCCAGGTCCTTGACTCGTTGCTCGTTGGCCGAGTCGGTCAGCTGCGCCTGCAGGACCGGGACACCGCCCGAACTCATCAGATCGCCGAGGATGTTGCCCGCCTCGATCTGGTAGCGCCACATGTTGGCCGGATTGGCGTCCGACGCCTGGGCGAGGAAACCGGCGAACCGTGTGACGAAGTCCTCGGTCGCGGTGGCGCAGTAGAGATCGTCGAGCGCGCAGATGGTGCGGGTGCGGTCACTGATCCAGCCGAAGCCGCCGACACGGGGACCACCGGCGCCCGCTCCCGGCGCGACCGGGCCGATTTGGATGTCGGTGGGCGAACGACGCGGATCGGAGATCAGGCCCACACCGGCGATGCGGTCGGGCGACACGACACCGAGGCCGGTGCCGATCTCGGCGGCGAGGTCACCGGCGGCGTCCGCGCCCTGGCTGTAGCCGACCAGAGCGATCTTGGTCGCACCGCACTGCTGCGCCATGTTCGCGATCAGGCCACGCGCGTTGTCGACCGCTTCCTTCTTGGAGTTGCCGTAAACCTCGCCCTCCCACGGGAAGGCGGTCGCGGCATAGGTCACGTAGTCGACCTCCGCGGAGGACGGTAGGCCACGGGTGACGCCGGACAGCATACCTGGCTGCGGGTTCTTTTCGTGCCCGGTCTCCCAGGTACCCGGGATCGCCACCACGTACAGGCTCGGGCAGCCGGGGGCGGCGTTCGCCGAACCGCTACCGAGAACCAATCCGGACATCACGGTCGCGGACGCACCCAGAGCCGCGACGACCTTCTTCCACTGCATACCGCTCCAAACCTCGCCCTCGTCGACTTCCCGCCGAGTTGCCGCGTCAATGCTGAACGCACCGGATGTCGTTCCAGTGCACGCCGGGTGAACAGAAGTCACCCGACCGGATGAGGTGCACTCGCAACCACATCCCAAGATCAGCAGTACGCCGGAGATCACAATAAGGCCACGCCCGCCGCAATGCCATTCGAACCCCGTAGTGTGTCGGATTTCCGTTGCCGGGGCGAGTCGAAGCCGGGAAATCGCACGCGAAAAGGCGCCTGTGGACGAGTTGTCCACAGGCGCCTTTCGTTTCCGCTCCGGTAAGAGAGGGGACCTAGCGCTGGGCCACCATGGTGGGGGTGATCGGCGCCGGGAGGGCGGTCTCGCCTTCCAGGTACCGGTCCACGCCCGCGGCCGCGGCGCGGCCTTCGGCGATGGCCCAGACGATGAGCGACTGGCCACGACCCATGTCACCCGCGACGAAGACGCCGGGAACGTTGGTCGCCCAGTTCTTGTCGCGCTGCACGTTGCCGCGCTGGTCGTAGCCGACGCCGAGATCACTGAGCAGGCCCGGCTTCTCGGGGCCGACGAAGCCCATGGCCAGCAGCACCAGGTCGGCCTCGAGCGTGAAGTCGGTGCCCTCCACCTTCTCGAACCGGCCGTTGACCATCTTGACCTCGTGCGCCTCCAGGCCGGTCACCTTGCCGTCCGCGCCGACGAAGCGCTCGGTGTTCACCGAGAACACTCGCTCGCCGCCCTCCTCGTGCGCCGAGGAGACCCGGTACATCAGCGGGTAGGTCGGCCACGGGGTGGACGCGGCCCGCTCCTCCGGGGGACGCGGCATGATCTCGAACTGGTGGATGCTGGCCGCGCCCTGCCGGTGCGAGGTGCCGAGGCAGTCCGCGCCGGTGTCGCCACCGCCGATGATGACGACCTTCTTGTCCTTCGCGTGGATGGGCGGCAGGCCCGCTTCGTCGGTGACGTCGTCGCCGAGCTGCACCCGGTTGGCCCAGGGCAGGAACTCCATGGCCTGGTGGATGCCGTCCAGATCCCGGCCCGGGATCGGCAGGTCACGCGCCAGCGTGGCGCCGCCGGCCAGCACGATCGCGTCGTATTGCTCGCGCAACTGCTCGGCGGTGATGTCGACGCCCACGTTCACACCGGTCTTGAAGATGGTGCCCTCGGCCTCCATCTGCGCGAGACGGCGATCGATGAAGCGCTTCTCCATCTTGAATTCCGGGATGCCGTAGCGCAGCAGACCGCCGATGCGGTCGGCCCGCTCGAACACGGTCACGGTGTGCCCGGCGCGCGTCAGCTGCTGCGCCGCGGCCAGACCGGCCGGACCGGAACCGACGACGGCGACCTTCTTGCCGGTGAGGCGAGTCGGGTAGACCGGGGTCACCCAGCCCTCGTCGAAGGCGTTCTCGATGATCTCGACCTCGACCTGCTTGATCGTGACCGGATCCTGGTTGATGCCGAGCACGCAGGACGCCTCGCACGGCGCGGGACACAACCGCCCGGTGAACTCCGGGAAGTTGTTGGTCGCGTGCAGCCGATCGATGCCTTCCCGCCAGCGGTCCTTGTAGACCAGGTCGTTCCACTCGGGGATCAGGTTCCCCAGCGGGCAGCCGTTGTGGCAGAACGGGATACCGCAGTCCATGCACCGGCTGGCCTGGGTCTGCAAGGTCTGGTGGGAGAAGTTCTCCTCGTAGACCTCTTTCCAGTCCATCAGGCGCAGCGGCACCGGGCGCCGCTTGGGCAGTTCCCGTGCGGTGTGCTTCAGAAAACCCTGGGGGTCAGCCACGAGCGGCCTCCATAATCGCCTCGTCCACGTCCTTGCCGCTCTTCTCAGCTTCGGAGATGGCGAGCAAAACCTTCTTGTATTCGCGCGGCATGACCTTCACGAAGTGGTTCACCTGCTGCGACCAGTCGCTGAGGATGCGCTCGGCCACCGGGGAACCGGTCTGGTCACGGTGCTGGGTGATGATGTCGTGCAGCCAGGTGAAATCGTCACCGGCCAGCTGCTCGACGGCGTCGGCCTGCTCGGGGTTGAGCTTGGCCGCGAAGGTGCCGTTCGGGTCGAAGACGAACGCCACGCCGCCGGACATACCGGCGCCGAAGTTGCGTCCGGTCTCGCCCAGGATGACCACCCGGCCGCCGGTCATGTACTCGCAGCCGTGGTCGCCGACGCCCTCGACCACCGCGGTGGCGCCGGAGTTGCGCACGGCGAACCGCTCGCCGACCACACCGCTGAGGAAGACCTGGCCGCTGGTGGCGCCGAACAGGATCACGTTGCCCGCGATGATGTTCTGCTCGGCGACGAACTCGCCGGGCGCGTTCAGCGACGGGCGCACCACCAAGCGGCCGCCGGAAAGACCCTTGCCGACATAGTCGTTCGCGTCACCCTGCACACGCAGCGTGATGCCTGCGGGCACGAAGGCGCCGAAGCTGTTGCCCGCCGACCCGGTGAAGGTGATGTCGATGGTGTCGTCGGGCAGGCCCGCGCCACCGTAGAGCTTGGTCACCTCGTGGCCGAGCATGGTGCCGACGGTGCGGTTCACGTTCGTGATCTTGGTCTCGAACTTCACCGCCTGACCGCGCTCGAGCGCGTCGCGGCTCTGCACGATCAGCTGCTGGTCCAGCGCCTTGTCCAGGCCGTGGTCCTGCGCCTTGGTGCAGCGGCGGTCCTGGTACATGAACGCCGTCTCGACGTCGTCCAGGATCGGCGAGAGGTCCAGCTTGCTGGCCTTCCAGTGCTGCTTGGCGCGCGAGGTGTCGAGCAGGTCCACCCGGCCGATCGCCTCGTCCAGCGAGCGGAAGCCCAACTGCGCCAGCAGTTCCCTGACCTCCTCGGCGATGAACCGGAAGAAGTTCTCGACGAATTCCGGCTTGCCGGTGAACCGCTCGCGCAGCACCGGATTCTGCGTCGCGACGCCGACCGGGCAGGTGTCCAGGTGACAGACGCGCATCATGATGCAGCCCGACACCACCAGCGGTGCGGTGGCGAAGCCGTACTCCTCGGCGCCGAGCAGCGCGGCGATCATCACGTCGCGGCCGGTCTTCATCTGGCCGTCGACCTGCACGACGATGCGGTCACGCAGCCCGTTGAGCAGCAGCGTCTGCTGGGTCTCGGCCAAGCCGAGCTCCCAGGGGCCGCCCGCGTGCTTCAGCGAGGTCAGCGGCGAAGCGCCGGTGCCGCCGTCGTGGCCCGAGATCAGCACGACATCGGCGTGCGCCTTGGAGACGCCCGCCGCGACGGTGCCGACGCCCGGCTCGGCGACCAGCTTCACGTGGATGCGCGCCTGCGGGTTCGCGTTCTTCAGGTCGTGGATCAGCTGCGCCAGATCCTCGATCGAGTAGATGTCGTGGTGTGGCGGCGGCGAGATCAGGCCGACGCCCGGCGTCGAGTGCCGCACCTCGGCGACCCACGGGTACACCTTGTGCGCCGGAAGCTGGCCGCCCTCACCGGGCTTCGCGCCCTGCGCCATCTTGATCTGGATGTCGGTGCAGTTGGTCAGGTAGTGCGCGGTCACGCCGAAGCGGCCGGAGGCCACCTGCTTGATCGCGCTGCGCCGCCAGTCGCCGTTCTCCTCCGGCTCGAAGCGCGCCGGAGACTCGCCGCCCTCACCCGAGTTCGACCGGCCGCCGAGACGGTTCATCGCGATCGCCAGGGTTTCGTGCGCCTCCGCCGAGATGGAGCCGTAGCTCATCGCGCCGGTGGAGAACCGCTTCACGATCGCCGATACCGGCTCGACCTCGTCGATGGAGATCGGGGAACGCGCGTTGTGCTTGAACTTGAACAGACCGCGCAGCGATGCCAGCCGCTCGGACTGGTCGTCGACCAGCTTGGTGTACTCCTTGAAGATCGCGTACTGGCCGGACCGGGTGGCGTGCTGCAGTTTGAACACCGTGTCCGGGTTGAACAGGTGGTATTCGCCCTCGCGCCGCCACTGGTACTCACCGCCGACCTCGAGCTCGCGGTGCGCGCGCTCGTTGCGGTTCTCCAGGAACGCGATGCGGTGCCGCTGCGCGACGTCGTCGGCGATCTCGTCCAGGCCGATGCCGTCCAAGTGCGACCGCAGGCCGGTGAAGTACTCGTCCACCAGGTCCTGCGACAGGCCGATCACCTGGAACAGCTGGGCGCCGTTGTAGGAGGCCAGCGTGGAGATGCCCATCTTGGACATCACCTTCAGCACACCCTTGCCCGCGGCCTTGTTGTAGTTCGCGACCGCCTTGCGGTAGTCGGCGGCCAGGTCGCCGGTGCTGCCCGGTACCTCGAGCGCGCCGCGCTCGAGCATGTCCTCGATGCTCTCGAAGGCCATGTAGGGGTTGATCGCGGCGGCGCCGAAGCCGACCAGGGTGGCCATGTGGTGCACCTCGCGGGCGTCACCGGCCTCCACGACCAGGCCGACCTTGGTGCGGGTGCGCTCGCGTACCAGGTGGTGGTGCACCGACGAGGTCAGCAGCAACGAGGGGATCGGCGCCAGCTTCTCGTTGGACTCGCGGTCGGACAGCACGATGATCCGCGCGCCGCCGTCGATGGCGGCCGACACCTGGGTGTTGATCGCCTCCAGCGCCCTGCGCAGGCCCTTGCCGCCCTTCTTCACGGGGTACAGGCCACGCACGACCACCGAGCGCAGCTCGGGGTGCGATCCGTCGTCGTTGATGTGCACGAGCTTGGCCAGCTCGTCGTTGTCCAGGATCGGCTGCTCGAGCGCGATCATGTTGCAGGACTCCGGTCCCGGGTGCAGCAGGTCGGCCTCCGGGCCGATGTTGCGCTTGAGGCTGGTGACCACCTCTTCCCGGATCGCGTCCAGCGGCGGGTTGGTGACCTGCGCGAACAGCTGGGAGAAGTAGTCGAACAGCAGGCGCGGACGGGCCGAGAGCACCGCGATCGGGGTGTCGGTGCCCATCGAGCCGAGCGCTTCGCCTCCGGTCTTGGCCATCGGCGAGATCAGCAGGTTGAGCTCCTCGGTGGTGTATCCGAAGATCTGCTGGCGGATCAGCACACGGTCGTGCGACATGTGCACGTGCGGGCGGTCGGGCAGGTCGGCCAGGCGGGAGACGCCCGCGTCCAGCCACTCCTGGTAGGGCTGCTCGGCGGCGAGCAGGGACTTGACCTCTTCGTCACCGACGATGCGGCCCTGGGCGGTGTCGACCAGGAACATGCGGCCCGGCTGCAAGCGCGCCTTCTTGACCACCTTGGACGGGTCGATGTCCAGGACGCCGACCTCGGAGGCCATCACGACCAGGCCGTCGTCGGTCACCCAGATGCGGCTCGGCCGCAGGCCGTTGCGGTCGAGCACGGCGCCGACGACGGTGCCGTCGGTAAAGCACACCGACGCGGGGCCGTCCCACGGCTCCATCAGCATCGAGTGGTACTCGTAGAAGGCCCGCTGCTGCGGGTTCATGTTCTCGTTGCGTTCCCAGGCCTCGGGAATCATCATCAGCACGGCGTGGGGCAAGCTGCGGCCGCCGAGATGCAGCAGTTCCAGCACCTCGTCGAACCGGGCGGTGTCGCTCGCCCCCGGGGTACAGACGGGGAAGATCTTCTCCAGCCGGTTCTTGCCCGCCGAGTCGACGCCGAAGACGTCGCTGCGCAGCAGCGCCTCGCGGGCGCGCATCCAGTTCTCGTTGCCGGTGACGGTGTTGATCTCACCGTTGTGCGCCACCCGGCGGAACGGGTGCGCCAGCGGCCAGGACGGGAAGGTGTTGGTGGAGAACCGGGAGTGCACGATCCCGAGGGCGCTCTCCACCCGGGAGTCCTGCAGATCCAGGTAGAACGCGCGCAGCTGCGGCGTGGTGAACATGCCCTTGTAGACGAAGGTCTGCCCCGACAGGCTCGGGAAGTAGACCGACTCCCTGCCGACCGCACCCTCACCGGCTCCGGCCGACCCGAGCTCACGCTCGACGCGCTTGCGCACCACGTAGGCCCGACGCTCCAGATCCATATCCGACAGCGGATCGGAGGCGTTCTTCGGCGATGCGATGAAGATCTGCCGGAAGCTCGGCATGGCGTCGCGCGCCAGCGCGCCCAGCGACGACTCGTCGATCGGCACCTCGCGCCAGCCGAGGACCTCGAGGCCCTCTTCCTTGACGATCTTCTCCACCCCGTAGGCGGCGCGCGCGGCTTCGCGGCGGGCCTGCGGCAGGAAGGCGATACCGGTGGCGTAGGAACCCTCCGGCGGCAACTCGAAGTCCACGATGGCGCGGAAGAAGCGGTCCGGGACCTGGATCAGGATGCCCGCACCGTCCCCGCTGTTGGGCTCTGCGCCCGCGGCGCCACGGTGCTCCAGGTTCAACAGAGCCGTAATAGCCTTGTCGACGATGTCGCGGCTGCGGCGGCCGTGCATGTCGACGACGAATGCGACGCCGCAGGCGTCGTGCTCGTTCGCCGGGTCGTAGAGCCCGATGGGTCCAGGTGACCGGTGGCCAGGAAGTTGCGTCATGCCTCTGCCTTCAAGAAAGTCGGCCTTCGAAGAAAACGGCCTTTCGTCGAACGCCTCCGTACAAGACTGCGCCCGTACGTTCCGAAGCCAGCCGCGCTGATGGTCTTCGGCGTGCAGTCAGGTCTGCAGTTTTTTCCACCCGCTTCTGTGACGTAGTGGGTGCCCTTCGGTAACGGATCCCTAACAAGATCCTTACCTCCGAGCGGGTGCTCGACCGCTACGCTGAGCACCTGGCTAGGGCTGCCCGAGCGGGCGAGGTAGCCGAACGTTCTGTGTTCGGCGTAAGAGCAAACGATAAGTCAGGTCCAGGGCCCAACCAACTTAGGTTGCGCTAATAACCAGGTTTAGCTGGGCTTCTGCATTGGGTCCTCCACGTGTGCGCGTCGTCCAGTGTAAAGCAGCGAGCGCCATGCGATCGATACCCATGGCACCCGGTGCCAGCTGGGAAAACCGACGCGCGACACCTACCCGAGACCTTCCTCACAAGACCCGGAAACCGCCCTCACCTGCGTCGAAATGGATTTCCCCCGCTGGATGCCCGGCAAACCAAGTGGCGGCGGCTAACTCGGCGCTGTGACCGATGAGAGATTTCCGACAGCTGCGTGACAAGCAATGAATATGATCCGACCGTCCGGACTCTTTTGCCCATTGTGGGGTTCAGCACATATTCAGCAAATATCGGGAAGTGGTGTTGGACACATCTTTCCGCGCGGGGTCGCCCGGCGGGACCGGCCGCGGCCTACGCCGGGCAGAGCGACACGGCGGCCCGCACCAGCGCCGCTCGGTGCAGGACGTCGGCGCGGTCCGCGACGACCACGCCGAAGACGCTGCGCGCCAACTGTTCCGCGCAATCCGGCGCGGTCAGCTCCGCTCGGTGCCCGGCGAGCTGATCGAGGATCTCGACGTTCACCCGGTCGATGACCGGGCGCACCGAGTCGAGTCCCGCCGGCGCGGTGGGCGCCGCAGCCGGGTCGAAGCGCCACCTCGTCATCAGCCCCCGCTGCACCGTCTTGCTGGCCTCGATCTGCCCGAGGAAAACCTGCCGCACCCAGTTCTCCGACAGCTCCCGGTCGTGGCCGAGTCGGACCATGGCCTCGTAGACCTCCGCCTCACGGACCGGATCGTCGATGGTCGGCTCGATGCCGCGCTCACCCGCGGTCGACCACTTCGCGGCGGCCACCGCGTCGGCGGTGTCCAAGCGCTCGACCACGAGGGCGACCAGCCGGTCGAGCGACCGGTCGGCCGGAGCGGCGCCCGCGCTGACCGGCCACATCAGAAGCGCCGCCGCCAACAGCGTCAACCAGACTCCGCGCACGTTGTGACCTCCTGGAATCGCCCACCCCCGATACGAAGCACCGCGCCAGCGTAGGCGAACGAACCGGCCGCGCTCCGCGCTACGCCGGATGATCTGTGAGCCTGGCCACATCCGACCGTCCCTGCTCGCTGCGAACCGGGCGAGCCTGTCACGCTGTCACAACGAATCCGTGACAGTTTCGTCGCGCCCGTGAAAGCGCCTGGGACGTAGAGGATGTGCATTCCGATGACCGTCACCGGCTTGTTCACCTGGCTCGGCGGCGGCCGGCCCAGCGCGATCAGCGATCGTCACGAGCGTGCCGGATACGCCGTCACCGGTGCTGTGGTGCTGTTGTTCGCCACGATCTCCGGTGTGGTCGCCGCCCTGGCCGCGGCCTCGGCGTGGCCCTGGTCGGCCGCGCCGGCCTCGGGCATCGTGGTCGCCGCGCTCACCGGCGCGCTCGCCAGGGCACTGGCCACGGCGCGGCCGAGCGGCGGACCGGATCGGCTCGGGCTGGTCGCGCGCATCGCGGTCGCCGTGCTGGCGGGTGGGCTGCTCGCGGAACTGGCCGCGATCGTACTGTTCAGCGGGTCCGTCGACCGGGTGCTGGCGGAGAAGGCGCAGCGCTCGCTCGATTCCGCGCCGCGGGTCGTCGCGGCGCAGGCGGAACTGGACCGGGCGAAAGCCGACCGGGCCGCGCTCGAACAGGCGATCGCGATGGCCCAGAACGATATCGACCACGCCCTGGTGATCGCGCGCTGCGAATTCAATCCGACCCCGGAGTGCCCGCGGACCAGGATCACCGGCGTGCCGGGCCGTGGGCCCGAAGCGCAGACCGCCAACGCCATGCTCGACGACGCCCGCAAGCATCTCGCCACCGCGCAGGACCGAGTGGACGCGGCCGATCGCCGGATCGACGCCGACCAGGCCGCCCTGTCGGCCGCGCGCACCGCCGCCTTCGACGACGCCGACCGTGGGCTCGGCGCGCGCTGGCAGGCGATGAACGACTACTCCGTGCACGACGCGCTGCCGCTGCGCATTCTCACCATCCTGGCGTTCGTCGCCTTCGCGCTGCTGCCGCTGGTGCTGCGCTGGTGGCGTGGCGAGACCTCGTTCGACCGGCACAACGCGGCGCGCACCGTGCACGACCGCGCCGAGCGGGAAGCCGACGCGGTGATCGCGGTCAAGCAGGCCGAGGTACGCGCCGAGGCCGAGACCCTGCGCGCCGAGCAACAGCTCACCGCCGCTCGCCTCGCCGTCGAGGCGGACACGGCCATCGACCGGGAGCGGCAGCGCACCCGCATCATCGCGGCCATCGGCGGCATCGAGATCGGCATCACCGAGCCGCCGCGCCGCCCCGAACTTCCCGCCGCAACGGCGGACGACCGAAAGGACAGCGCCATGCCCGACGAGGCGACGCCGAACCTACCCGCGCCCACCGGCGTGCACCCGCAGGTGCCCGCCGTCGCATCCGCACCGGCGGCACCGAGCGGCGGCGGTCTCGAGCTGCCGCTGATCGGCACGGTCCCGTTCACCGACACCGCGGCGCGTTTCATCCGGCCGCTCGTTCCTTCCTTCGTCGCCAACGCGATCGATACGGCCACGCATCCGTTGCGCACGGCGCGGCAGGCGTTCGAGGAGGTCGAGGAGATCACCTTCACGCTACGGCGCACCCGCAAGGTCACCGTCGACGGCCAGACCTCGCATCCGCAGGCGGTCGGCTACCAGTTGCCGCCCGGCACGCCCGAGATCGCGCACGCCCAGCACATCGCCGCCACCGTCGTGGACGCCGCGTACTCCGCGCCGCACGCCCCGCGCTATTCCTCGCTTCCGCCCACCGGCGCCGCGGGCTACGGTCTGCCGACCGGCGCCCACCGTGACGAACTGCCGGGCCACCACCGCCCCGAACTCCCCGAGCCCGGCCGCCGCGAATTGCCGCCGGGTCGCTGACCGCACCACCGCCACCCACGGCCCACCCGGCGCCGGATCCGGCCGAGTGCGACCTGCGGCGCTGGGTCGCTCCGCGGCTTACGCTGCACCCATGCAACACAGGGAGGTGACGCTCGCCGCGGCGCCGTGGGGGTCGCGATTGCTCGGGTCCGCCGAGGAGTCGTCGGGGCTACGTCGTATCCGCGTCCAGCTGTTGCTCACCGTGCCCACGCTGTTGGGCAATCTGACGGGCATGGTCGTGTCGATCGTCCTGGTCGGCTTCGTCTTGCCGGGCCCATCGGTGTTCACCCGGGAGCTCCTGCTGCTCGACGTACTCGCCGCACCGCTGTCCGCGACCTGCGCGCTGTTGCTCGGTCTGTGGTGGGGCACCGCCCGCGAATTGCGCGCGCTGCGATGGGCCACCGATCCCGACCGCGTGCCGACCGAGGAGGAGATGGCCGCGGCCACGGCGGTGCCGCGCAGGCTGGTGCGCGACCAAGCGCTGCTGTGGTTCGGCGGGCTCGTGCTGCTGACCACGCTGTACGGGCTGGCCGAACCGCAACTGATCCCGAAGGTGGCCTTCGGCATCGCGATCAGCGCCATCGTGGTGTGCGCGAACAGCTACCTGATCATCGAGTTCGCGCTACGGCCCGTCACCGCCAGGGTGCTGGAAGCCGCGGATTCCGGTCGGCGCCGCGGCATCGGCGTCTTCGGACGCTCGCTCGTCGTCTGGGTGGTCGGCTCCGGCGTGCCGGTGGCCGGAATGATGGTGCTCGCGGTGCTGGCGCTCACGATGGATGACGTCACCAAGGCGCGACTGGCGGTCTGCGTGCTGTCGCTCGGCGGCGCGACACTGGTCTTCGGTCTCCTGCTGATGACGCAGACCTTGGCCGCGACCGTCGCGCCCATCCTCGGCGTGCGCCGCGCGATGCGTCAGGTGGAGGACGGCGATCTCGATGTCGCGCTGGCCGTCTACGACGGCACCGAGCTGGGTGAGCTGCAGAGCGGTTTCAACCACATGGTGGAGGGACTGCGCGAGCGCGAGCAGATCAGGGACCTGTTCGGCAGGCATGTCGGGCGCGAGGTCGCCGCGGCCGCGTTGGCGGGCGACCCGGCGCTCGGCGGTGTGGAAACCGACGCCGCGGCCCTGTTCATCGACATCGTCGGCTCGACGACCATGGCCGCGACCATCCCCGCGCCGGAGATGGTCGCCATTCTCAATCGGTTCTTCGGCATCGTGGTGGACGAGGTGGAGCGCCACGGCGGGCTGGTCAACAAGTTCGAGGGTGACGCGGCCCTGGCCGTCTTCGGCACGCCCGCTCCGCTGGCCGACGCCCCGGGCGCGGCGCTGGCCACCGCCCGCGCGATCCGGGCTCGGCTCGACAGCACCGCGACCGATTTCGCGGCGGCCATCGGCGTGGCCGCGGGCCGGGTGGTCGCGGGCAATGTCGGCGCGCATCAGCGCTACGAGTTCACCGTCATCGGCGACGCCGTCAACGAAGCCGCTCGCCTGTGCGAACTCGCCAAGCAACAGGGCCTGTTGCTCGCCTCCGGCGCAACCGTCGCGGCGTCCGCCGAGTCCGAAGCCGAACACTGGAGACTCGGTGAATCCGTCACCCTTCGCGGCCGTCTCGCGCCGACCCGGCTCGCCCGCCCGGCCTGACGCTCCTCGCTACCGCCCGCTGTTCGCGCGCCCCGACCCCTCACTCGATCGCCGGACACGGCCCGACCTCGCATCGGGACGAGCTGAGCTGCGACCGGCGCCACCACCGAGGCCGGATCCACCTTCTGCCGGGGTCAGTCGCGGGTCTTGGCAAGCGTCTCGACGATCTCGGCGGTGCAACCGGTTTCGCCGAGGAGGGGAAAGATCCGTTCGATGCTGTTGCGGTGCGCCTCCACGTTCAGATCGGCCATGGCATCCGTCGCGAGCGTGACGTGGTAGCCGTGTTCGAAGGCGGCGCGAGCGGTCGACTCCACGCCGATGCTGGTGGTGAGCCCGGCCAGCACGATCTGTGTGACGCGGCGGCGGCGCAGTTGCAGATCTAGGTCGGTTCCGTGGAAAGCACCCCAAGTGCGCTTGTTCACCGTGATGTCGTCCGGGTGACCGGCGAGGTCGTCGACGATGACATCCCAGCCCTCGGGCAACGCACCTGGTGGGCTCGAGATGTCGCTGCGACCTGGAGCGGCATCCGCTCCGTCCGCACGGGCCGTCACCCGCACCAGGACGACCGGGGCGCTGTGCTCGTGGAAAGCACGGGCCAGCTCGACCGACCGGGCGACCACTTCTCGACCGGTATAGGGGACGGTCGGCGCGTCGATGAGGGCGTTCTGCAAGTCGACGAGGACCAGCGCGCTGGACGGGTCGAGTGCGGTGACAGTCATGAATTGTGCCTGGCTTCCTGCGAAACGCTTGCCGTTTGTGATTGAAGGGTTGTCGCCACCGCAAGATCGGGTGCGGAGTCCTGGCGACGGGGTAGCAGCAGCGGGCTGGCGAGGATCAGCAGTCCCGCGACCGTGATAGCCGTGCGCGGGCTGGTCACGTCGGCGAGCAGTCCGCCGAGCGCGCTGAGCCCTGCGATGGAAGCGCTGCTGCTGATCGACCAGGCCGACAGGGTGCGGGCGACGCGGTCTCCGGGTGTGTGCTCGAGTCGATAGGTGGCCAGTACCGGGTTGTACAGGCTCATGCTGATGATGATCGCGAGCTCGACAGCGATCACCGTCGCGAGGCCCCCGACACCGGGTTGGACGAACGCGAGGCCGATCAGCCAGATCGCGCGCAGCGCGCCGACGGTGCGGAGGACCCGGTGCCTGCCGTATCGCTCCACGACATGGCCGGCAAGGCGCGAGCCGATGAGTCCGCCGACGCAGGGGGCGGCGAAGGCGAGCCCGTACTGCCAGGGTGGGAATTCGAGCTCGCGGAGCAGTAGTACGGCCAACAGCGGCTCGGTGGCCATGATCAGTCCGCCGACGAGCAGCTGGTTGAGGTACAGCGCCCGTAATCCCGGATGAGCCAGCAGGTACCGCCAGCCTTCGAGCAACTCCCCGGCCCGCAGCCGGGGCTTGCCGGTTCGCCGCGGGGGTTCTTCCCTGCCGCGAATCGCCGTGACCGACAGCGCGGAGAGCAGGTAACTCAGCGCGTCGGCCACCACGGTGGTGACCGGCCCGGACAAACCGATCGCCGCCCCGCCCAGCGGCGGACCCACGGCGGTGGAACTCCACGTCGTCGACTCGAATCGCGCGTTGGCCACGAGCAGATCCTCCGGCCGCACAAGGGCTTTGAGATAGGCGCCGCTCGCCGCGTTGAAGGCGATCTTGGCCGCGGCGACCACGGCCGAGACGACCAGCAGCTGGACGAAACCGAGTCGCCCGAAGGCATAGGCGATCGGGATCGTCATCATGACCGCGAACCGGGTGAGGTCCATCGCGATCATCACCGGTCGCTTGCGGCGATATTCCACCCACGGCCCGAGGGGCAACGCGATCAACGCGCCTACCGCGGGCCCCACCGCCGACAACGCGGACACCTGTCCGGGGCCTGCGTGCAGCACCAGCACGGCGATCAGCGGCAACGCACCGAACCCCAGACCCGACCCGTAGGCGCTGACCGCGTAGGCCGCCCACAACCATCCGAACTGCCGACCGAGGGATCGTCCGGTCACCAAGCTTCGCACCTCCCGATCGCACAACTCACTGTTGATCGCCATGGATCAAAGCAAGGCGCGGAGGTGTGATCAAACAACCAAACCTGCGGTGATCTACAACTAAATGTTGTGCGTGTCGATCGCAGCGACTATCCGGGCTCCGGACGTGCGGACGCACCAGGCGCCGAGATCCGAGCATCAATGGGCACAGCGCATCCCGCGCACCACCGCGACGGCCGGTTGATCGGCACCGCAGTCCGTCCGAAGCGATGCCGCGCGGCGAACCCCCGAGGTCGCCTTCGGAGGGCTCGCCGCACACAGTCGCGCGAAATCACCCGCGCGCTCGGCGCAACCGGAACGCCACCGCGGCCGCGATCAACAAGATCGCGGTGGTGCCGAGGGCCGCGAAGTGGATGCCCGAGACGAAGGACTCGTGCACCGAGGCGAGGAACGCGTGCCCAGCGGCCTCCGGCAATTCACGTGCGAAAGCCGTGGCTGCGCCCAGGGATTCCGAGGCGGCGGCCATCCGGTCGCCCGGCACGTGCGTCGGATCGAGACCGTTGCGGAAGATCGCCATGACCACGCTGCCGAGGATCGCGACGCCCAGCGCGACGCCGGTCTCGTACGCGGTCTCCGATACGGCGGCGGCCGCGCCCGCGCGCTCCGGCGGCGCCGAGCCGACCACCAGGTCGGAGGAGACGGTGAGGGCGACGCCCACGCCTGCCCCGATGAACAGGAAACCCAGCACGAACGGCGTGGTACTGGTGGCCGCGTCGGGGCCGAGCAGGCCGAACAGCGCCGCGCCCACCGCCGCCGTGATCAGCGCGCCGCCCAGCACCGTGCCCGGCCGCAGCCGCCGCACCAACCAGGCCGCGGCGAGCGAGGCGATCATCCCGGCCGACAAACCGGGCAGCAGCAGCAATCCCGCTTGCAGTGGGGAGCGTCCCAGCACCAACTGGAGGTACTGCGAGCCGAAGAAGAGCACACCGGCCAGCGCGAACACCGCGAGCAGATTGGTCAGCACCGCCGTGCGGAACTTCGGCAGCGCGAACAGCGCCAGGTCCAGCATCGGTTGCTCCAGTCGTCGCTGCCTGCGCACGAACCACACCCCGGCGAGCAGGCCGATCAGGCTGATCACCGCGACCCGGACACTCGGGCCGTGCGCCGCGAATTCCTTCACCGCGTACACCACCGGCACCAGCGCGAGCATCGACAGCACGGCGCTGAGCAGGTCGAAACGACCGGGCCGCGGATCACGCGACTCCGGGATCAGCAGCGGACCGAGCCCGATCAGCACCAGCATGACCGGCAGGTTCACCAGGAAGACCGAACCCCACCAGTAGTGCTCCAGCAGCCAGCCGCCCAGCAGCGGTCCCGCCGCGGCGCCACCGCCCGCCATCGCGCTCCACACCGCGATCGCGACGGTTCGCTGCCGCGGATCGAGGAACATCGACCTGATCAGTGCCAGCGTCGCGGGCATCAGTGTCGCACCGGCGACACCCTGCAGTACGCGCGCCGCGATGAGCATTCCCGGCGTCGGGGACCACGCCGCGAGTATCGAGGCGCCACCGAATCCAGCCGCGCCGAGCAGCAGCAACTTGCGCCGCCCGATCCGGTCGCCCAGGTTGCCCATGACGACGAGCAGTCCGGCGAGCACGAACGAGTAGACGTCGATGATCCACAGCAGTTGCGGCGTGGTCGGCGCGAGATCGGCGCTGATCGCGGGCACGGCCAGATCGAGCACCGTCGCGTCGACGGCCAGCAGCAGCAGCGCGAGCGCCAGCACGGACAATCCCACCCACTCGCGTGTCCCCGCTCGAGGTGGGGCGTCGGTCGATCGTTCGGTGGGTTGCGCGGTCTGGGTGGTCATGACTTTCTCGACTTCCGTCGTCCGTTTTCTTACCGTCCAGACGGTATAGTACTTACATAACCGTCCGGACGGTATAGTCAGCGGGGTGACGGCAGACACCCGCGATCGAATCCTGGACGCGCTCGAGACGTTGCTCTTGGAAAAAGGCATGTCGCACGTGACTCTGGAGAACGTCGCGGCCACCGCGGGCGTCTCCAAAGGCGGCTTGCTCTATCACTTCAAGAGCAAGGACGCGCTGCTCGCGGGCTTGGTGCGCAGACTGGCCGACCGTGCGGGCCAGCAGTTGGACAACTCGGTCGCCCAAGGCGGCTCGGTAGCCGAGTGGTACCTGCAGACGCCGAACCCGGCGGTCGAGGCGGAGGCGGTGGAGCTGGAGCTCTATCGGTCCATGCTCGCGACCATGCGCACCATCGACGCCACGCCCGAGCCGGACGAGGTGCAGCAGGCGCTGGTGGACCTGATGAATTCCTGGTCGGACGGTCTGGACGAGGAGGTCGCCGACCCGGTTCGGGCCGACCTCATCCGGCTGGTCGGCGACGGCGTGTACCTGCGCGCGCTGCTCGGTCTCCCGCCCATCGATCCGGTTCGCTACCGGCACGTGGTGGACCGCTTACTGCGGCGCTGACGGTTAGACTCGGCCCGTGCTGCCAGCCGCCGAACCGGCCGGCGCCGTCGGGGCGGGAACAGATCCGGTACCGGGGTCTCCTGGAACGACGGTGCCGATCCGACCGCTGAGTTTCCGCGAACTGCTCGATGTGCCGTTCGCGCTGATCCAGGCGAACATCCGCGCCCTGGCCGGGTTGAGCGTGACGGGCTTGCTGCTCGCCGAGGCCGTGGTCGTCGCGGTGACCGCGGGCGCCTCCGCGCTCACCGACGGCTCCGACCCCGGCACCGCGTGGGCGGCGATCCTCTCCACCGCCGCCTGCGCGTGGCTGCTGCGGTTCGCGTTACGTGGCACGACCGTGGCCCTGGGGCTCGCGACCGTCGACGGAGCCCCGATCGGCCCGCGGACCGCGCTGCGCCGATTCGGTGGGACGCTCGGTCCGTTGCTGGTCTTCCAACTGCTGTTCACCATGGTGGGCGTCGGCGTACTCGCGGTGGGCGGTCTGCTGATCGTGACGCTGCCGCTCGCGGCGATCTGGCTGGGCCGGCTGCGCTCCCGCCGCTGGGTCGCGGTGCCGGTGCTGTTCGTCGAACGCACGTCGCATCGCGACGGCGTCGCGCGTGCGAAACTGCTCGCCGAAGGCGCGGAGTGGCCGACCACCGGGCTCTGGATCGCCCAGCGGGCCCTGTTCACGCTGCTCGCCATCCCACTGCTCGGCATCCCGCTGTTCGTCTCGGACTTCTCCGGCACCCATCGGTGGCCGGTGATCGTGCTGACCACGTCGGCGGTGCTGCTGCTGACGGCATTCGGCGAAGTGGTCGAGGCTTCGTCGCGGGTGGTGTGCTACATCGATCGCCGCTGCCGGAGAGAGGGTTTGGACATTCGCATTCCCCGGCGGGAGGCGCGATGAGCGATCCCGTGCCGGTGGAGCCGCGAACGGCCGAACCCGCGCCCGGCACCCCGCGGCTCGGCGCCGCCGCCGATCATCGCGCCGCCGCGGAAACAGCCGCCGCGCAACGAGATTTCGACCGCGCCCTGCGGGAACGTTTCCGCGCCGTGCTGCGCGGCCTGGAACAAGGCGGTGTGCTGGAGGTCCGGCGGTCGCGCACCGCGCGGGAGACCGCCGACGACGTGACGACCGCGTTGCCGCTCGAGACCGCCACCGAGTTCCAGCCCGCCGCACGAAGCTTCGACGAGGTGGTCTACGGCGGACGCCGCGCCACCGAGGACGAATACCGCAGGCTGGAATACGCCGATCGGTTCTCCGGGTCCGCGCCGCCCCCCGCACCGGAACCGGTCGAGATCGAGGCGGTCGAGCAGACGCCGCGCACCAGGCGAAAACTGCCGCCGCTGCCGAACCTGTTGCGCGAACCCAGGTTCTGGGCGGTGCTCGCCGCGACAGCCGCGTTGTTGCTGCTGGTCTACGGTGTCGCGCAGTCCTGCGGCGCGCCGATCGCGCCTACCGCCCCGCCGCCGCACCCGCCGCCGGATCTGCCCGACGTCCCTCCGCCGGACCGCCCCGGCTTCGGGGCGGGTGACGACGCGATCTGGGACCGCTTGCCCGCACCGGTCTTCTACGGCGGCGTGCAGTTCCTGATCGCCGCCGCGCTGGTGGTGTGGTGGCGTGCCCGCAGACGGGGCGCTCTGGTGCGCGAACCCCGCCCCGTCGAAGTGGCCGCGAACGAACTGCTCGGCGGCCAGGCCGCGCTGTATCGCCGCTCGAAGGATCACGATCACGTCGCCGGGAAGCTGCGGGCGGCCGCGCTGCGCCGCATCCGCACCCCGCTCGGCCTCACGGCCGACACCCCGCAGGACCGGATCGTCGCCGTGATCGCCGCGCGCGTCGGCGCCGACCCGGCCCAGATCGGCGCCGCCCTGTTCGGCCCGGTTCCCGATCCCGAGACCCTCCGGGTGGTCGCCGCTCAGCTCGAATGGATCGAATCGGAGGTCGGATGAGCAGCCCTCGCCCGATCCTCGCCCGGCTCACCGCCCGCGAACCACAGGAGATGGAATGACCAGCACCGAGACCACCCCGACGGCCGAGCAGGCGAGCGCCGCGTTCCACGCGCTGCGCGCCGAGATCGGCAAGGCGGTGGTCGGCAACGACAACGCGGTCATGTACCTGGTGCTCGCGCTGCTGTGCCGCGGCCACGTCCTGCTCGAAGGCGTGCCGGGGGTGGCCAAGACGCTGCTGGTGCGGGCGCTGGCCACGGCGCTGGACCTGGAGCACGCGCGGGTGCAGTTCACCCCCGACCTGATGCCCGGCGACGTCACCGGGTCGCAGATCTACGATCCGCACTCCGCCGAGTTCACCTTCCGGCACGGCCCGGTGTTCACCAACCTGCTGCTCGCCGACGAGATCAACCGCACGCCGCCGAAGACCCAGTCGGCCCTGCTCGAGTCGATGGAGGAGCGCCAGGTCTCGGTGGACGGGAAACCACGGCCGCTGCCCGATCCGTTCGTCGTCGTCGCCACCCAGAATCCGATCGAACAGGAGGGCACCTATCCGCTGCCGGAGGCGCAGCTGGACCGGTTCCTGTTCAAGGTGGACATCCACCTGCCCGGTCGCGACGACGAGTTCCGCATCCTGCAACGCCACGCCTCGGGTTTCGATCCGCGCGACCTCACCGCCGCGGGACTGCGTCCGGTCGCGGGCCCGGCGCACATCGCCGCCGCCCGCACCGCGATCGCGCAGACCACGATCAGCCCCGAGGTGCTCGCCTACACCGTCGACGTGTGCCGGGCCACCCGCATCTCGCCCGCCGTACAGCACGGCGCGTCGACCCGTGGCGCGACCGCCCTGATGGCAGCCGCCCGCGCGTTCGCCTGGCTCAACGGGCGCGGGTTCGTCACGCCGGACGATGTGAAGACCGTCGCCGTCGCCGTGCTGCGGCACCGCCTGCACCTGCGCCCGGAGGCCGAACTGGACGGTGTGACCACCGAAGGCGTGCTGTCGTCGCTGCTGCTGTCGGTCCCGGTCCCGGTGTAGCCGATGGTCGTCACCGGTCGGCTGGCCGCCGCGGCAGGCATGGCGGCGCTGTTCGTCACCCTGGTCCTGCCCTCGGTGGTCGGCGTGGTCGTGGTGACCTGCGTCCTGGCCGCCGGGCTGCTCATCGATCTCGGCGCGGTGGGGCGGGCGCGCGACCTGTCGCTGTCCCGCGAGGCACTGACCACGGTGCGGCTCGGCCGCTCCGCCGAGGTGGAACTCGTCGCGGTCAACACCGGAGCCCGCAGGCTGCGCGGGACGGTGTGGGACGACTGGCCCGGCAGCGCACGCGCCGAGAACCGCGCGCACGTGCTGGATCTCGCCCCTGGTACCAAGGTCCGTTTCCGCACCACGCTCACGCCCACCTACCGCGGCGATCGGGTCGCGGGCCGGATCACGGTGCGGCTGCTCGGCCCGCTCGGACTGGCGGGCAGGCAGACGAGGCGGGACGTGCCCGCCCGGGTGCGGGCGCTGCCCGCGTTCCGCGCCGAACGGCTGCTGCGGTCGAAAGTCAAAAGGTTGCAGCATCTCGACGGCCGCAATCTGGCCAACCTGCGCGGGCAGGGCACCGAATTCGACTCGTTCCGCGAGTACGTCGCCGGTGACGACGTGCGCGCGATCGACTGGCGCGCCACCGCCCGCGCCACCGACGTTCTGGTCCGCACCTGGCGGCCGGAGCGCAACCGGCACGTGCTGATGCTGCTGGACACCGGCCGGGTCAGCGCGGGCCGGGTCGGCGACGGTACGCGCTTGGACGCGAGCATCGAGGCGGCCCTGCTGCTCGGCGGTCTCGCCGCCGCCGCGGGGGATTCGGTCGACCTGCTCGCCTTCGACCGCCGAGCGCGCGCCGAGGTCCGAGGTGTCGGCGGAAAGGGTCTCCAGCTGAAGCTGATGCACGCGATGGCCGGAATCACTCCCGCCCTCGTCGACACCGACAGCGCCGGACTCGTGCGAGCGGCCATTCAGCGCACTCGCCGGCGCAGTCTGGCCGTCTGGTTCACCAGCTTGGACGGCGCCGCGGTGGAGGAGAACCTGTTGCCCGTGCTGCCGGTCCTGGCGCAACGGCACCGCGTGCTCATCGTCTCGGTGACCGACCCCGATGTCGCCGCGGCGGCCACCCGGCGCGACGACCTGTCCGACCTCTACGCAGCGGCCGCGGCCGAATCCGTGCTCGCCGAACGCGCGCTGGTCCAGGAATCGCTGCGGCGCACCGGGATCGCGGTCGTCGCGGCGTCTCCGGAACGACTGCCGGAGGCCTTGGCGGAGGAATATCTGGAGCTGAAACAATCCGGAGCCCTTTGAGTCTTTTCCGCCGGGCGCCGCGGTCTCGTCGAAGCGCGTCCTCGCGCGCCCGCCGAGGAGGATCATGACCCCATGGCCTCAGATCTCGCCGCCTTCGTCCGCGGATTGCCCAAAGCGGAACTGCACCTGCATCTGGAAGGGACGCTGGAGCCGGAGCTGAAGTTCCGCCTCGCCCGGCGCAACGGCATCGAGCTGCCGGAGAAGAGCGTGGAAGAGGTCGAGCAGACCTACCGATTCCATGACCTGACGTCGTTCCTCCAGGTCTACTACCCCGCGATGCGCGTGCTACAGCGCCCGGAGGACTTCCACGACCTCGCCTTCGACTACCTGCGCCGGGCGCACGGCCAAGGCGTGCGTCACGCCGAGTTGTTCTTCGATCCGCAGGCGCACACCGGGCGCGGGGTCCCGTTCCCCACGGTGATCAGCGGATACCGGTCGGCGATCGCACGGGCGCGGCGGGAGCTGGGGATATCCGCCGAACTGATTTTGTGCTTCCTGCGCGACCATTCCGCGGAGTACGCCATGGCGACGCTGCTGGAAGCGCTGCCGTACAAGAGCTGGATCCTCGGGGTGGGGCTGGATTCCGACGAGCGGGGCAACCCGCCGAGCAAGTTCGCCGCCGTCTTCGAACGCGCCCGCGCGGAAGGGTTCCTGCTGACGATGCACTGCGACGTCGACCAGCCGGATTCGATCGAGCACATCCGCCAGGCGCTGGAGGACATCGCCGTCGACCGCCTAGACCACGGCACCAACATCGTGGAGGACGACCGTCTGGTCGAACTGGCCTGCTCCAAAGGGATCGCGCTCACCTGCTGTCCGGTGTCGAACTCCTTCGTCACGGCGCAGATGAAAGCCGAGGAGATCGTCGGTCTGCTGAACCGTGGGCTGACGGTGACGGTCAACAGCGACGACCCCGCGTACTTCGGCGCCTACGTTGCCGACAACTACCTCGCGCTCGCCCAGCAAGGTGGTCTCGGGACCGATCAGGTGGTCGAGTTGGCCAGGAACTCCTTCCGTGCTTCGTGGATCACGCCCGCCCGGCAGGACGCCTACCTGCGCGAGATCGACGACTACGTGGCGGCGAACGGCTGACCGGCGCGCGGCGGGAAGACCGGGAACAGCGACCACGGCAGCATCCGGCGCTGCCGTTCGGCGATGACCGCGCCGAGAATCTGCGACGGCGGACAACCGGCCGGTGGCGCGACGCGCAGCCGGCCGCACACCTCGGTCACGAGCGCCGTCCCCAGCTGGTGTTGCGCCGCGGGCGTGAGGGTGCGCAAGCGGGTCAGGTACTGCCGCACCGCCAGCGCCAGATCTTCCGGTAGTCCGGACAACTCGAGCTGCGCGCTCCAGCCGGTCAGCCACGGCGGCGCGATCGCGAGCGCGGGCGGCGGCAGCGGGCGTTGCGCGTGCACGACCACGGTGCCCGCGAGCACATCACCCACCCGCCGCGCATGCGGCGAGCACATCGAGGTGAGCACCGCGATGGCGCCGACCCCGCCCAGGATCCAGAAATCGACGATCGCGCCCGCCAGGCCGCGGGTGAGCGCGTGCCGGAAATCGATCGGCCCGCCGTCCTCGCGCACCACCCGCAGCCCGAGCATCAGCTTGCCCAGTGTGCGTCCCCGCCAAGCGGTCTCGCAGGTCACGGGGTACCCGACCAGCACGGTCACGATGGTCATCAGTACGACCACGTCCAACCAGGCCGAGTCGACGCCCGCGGGCAGCAGCAACGTGACGATCGCGAACAACAGCACGAACCCGAGCGTGCACTGGGCCAGCACATCGATCAGGAACGCGGTGGCCCTGGTGGGGATGCGGGCGATCGGCAGTTCCAGGGCCACTGCTTCGCCGGTGGTGAACTCAGCCATGTCGATAGCATTCTTGCGACCGGCGGGAGTGGGAGGCAACCGAATGGACGTGGACGCATACAGCCTGGCGCACCGCAGGGCGTGGGACCGGCTCGACTACCTGTCCAACCGGAGCAAGCTCACCGGCGCGGAGGCGGACGAACTCGTCCTGCTCTACCGCCGCACCTCCCAGCAGCTGGCGCGGCTGCAGTCACACAGCCCCGACCCGGAGCTGATCGCCGGGCTGAGCGCGCTGCTGGCGCGTGCGCGCGGCCGGGTGCTCGGCACGCGAGCCGACACGTGGCAGGAGATCGGACGGTTCTTCAGCCACCGCTTCCCGGCGGCGCTCTATCGGGCATGGCCGTGGTGGGTCGGCGTCGCCGCGGTGTTCCTGTCGGTGTCGGCCGGGTTGGCAGTCTGGGTGGACCGGTTCGATTCGGCCCACGAGGTGCTCGGAATTCCCGAGGACACAAAGAGTCTCACCGCGCCGGGTGGCGCGTTCGAGACGTACTACTCGGAGCATCCGCAGGAGGCCTTCGCCGCGCAGGTATGGACGAACAACGCATGGGTGACGGCGATCGCCTTGTTCACCGGCGTCTTGATCCTGCCGGCGGTCTACCTGCTGTTCATGAACGCGCTCAACCTGGGTGTCAGCGCGGGCCTGATGGCTGATGCGGGGCGGCTGGATTCGTTCTTCGGCTTCATCCTTCCGCACGGCACGCTGGAGCTGACCGCGGTGTTCGTCGCGGGCGGCGTCGGCCTGAAACTCGGTTGGACGCTGATCGATCCGGGTCGGCTCAGCCGGGTGGAGGCGGTGGCCAGGCAGGGCCGGGCGACCGCGACCGTAGCGCTCGGCCTGGTCGGAGTGTTGCTGGTCTGTGGCTTCATCGAAGGTTTCGTGACGCCGAGCCCGTTGCCCACACCGATTCGCGTCGCGATCGGATTCACTGCCGAGGCGTTGTTCCTGGTGTACGTGTTCGGGGTGGGGCGCCGCGCGGTCACGGAGCAGGCGAAGCCGGGTGCCGAGTCATCGGGCGATCATCTGACCACTGTGACGCAGCCAACATTCAGCACACGCTGGGTGAAGTGACTGGGACAATCGACAGCTAAGCGGCGCCAGATCGGTTCGGAAGTCCCCCATTTGAGTTCCGCTGGCCGCAGCGAGTCGCTGCTCTAGCTGCGGCCAGCGTTACCGTCAACTCTACACAACCGTTATCCCTACGCAACCCTCCCTGTCGAGGTCAAGCGTATAAAGCAGCACCCCAGCAAACCCTTGTGACAGCACCTTTCCGCCCCGTGCCAGCTAACTGCATGCGACCCGGGCGACCATGATTTCGGCAACCGGGCACTGCTCCGGCGACACCGCCGGAATAGTCCCGGGGAATTCGTCACGGCAATGAATCGGAACTCGCCTAGGGCGTTAGCGGAGCGTTTCAATAGACCCCTCCATGGTTGCTGACACCCCTTCCCACCTGCACGTTCATTTGCACGAAAGGACAGTTGCCGGTCACCGCCCATGGAAAGAGACCAGAAGTTTGTTTACGCGGTAATAAACCGGGTAAAGACATAGCGGCACGCCGGGAAGACCGGGCAGTTCCCCGACAGGCTCCGCATTAACCAGTGAGTGAAAAGGATCCAGTTCACCCACCCAGCACGCCCGATTCAGCACCGGAGCCGCAACCATAACGAGGCATGTGATCTTCGCCTCACCTGCCGTTACCGAGCGTCGAACCGCGCGAAATCGACGCCGTGACACTCGACTTGGAGTGACCCACGTCACCGTCGACGCATGGCAGGAACCGCAGCCCAATACCCGAACCGGACCGCCGCAACGGCAGTCCGCGACTCGGATCACTCCGCGAAAGCGACCTGCGTCACCTTCAAGGCGACAGGGCGCTCAACCGACGCGCAGTATCCCGGTGACCGTGCCTTGCAACAGACGGCCGTCGTGTGTGATCAACGGTGCGGTCTCCAGCGGATCGTCGACGATGGTGCCGGGCAGCGGATGCGATGCGGTGACCGCACCGGTTTCGGGGTCGAGAACGGTGAACGCGTACCCGTCCACGGGCGTGGTGTGCTCGGAGCCGACGCGAGCGACCGTGTAGAGCGCGCCGTCGGCGGTGGACAGCCGCGGAACGGCGGCACTGCGAATCTTGTTCTCCCACATCACGTGACATCCGTCAGCGGAGACGTCGACTCGCGTCATCCCCCCGGTGAACGCAGCATTCGGCGGCGACGCAGGCCCCGCCCCCTCGGGCAGCGCCGGATACGGGTAGCCGTATGTGCTCGCCACGAAGATCGAGCGGCCGATGCCGACGGGTGAATTCTCGCTTCCGGCCCCGCCTTCGCCGAGTACCGGAACCGTGCACATCAATTCGCCTGTTCCGGAACGGAATACCACGGCATGCACCTGTCCGTCGGCGTTGTCGACGATGGTCAGATAGTCCGCACCGGTCTCGGGACCGAAGTAGGTGGGCGTCGACCCGGTGCCCCAGCTGAGCTGTCCCGGCTTGCGCGCCGATCCCCGGTCGTAGGCCGCGCGCCACGCGATCTCCGGAGCGCCGGACGGGCCGACGCGCAGTTCGTACAGCGCGTGCGTCGTAGCCACCGCGACCTGTCCACGCGGAGCCGCCGAGATGCTGTTCGCCACCTGCTCGCCCGCGGGCAGCGTCAACGCGGTGACCAGCCCGGCCGGGGTGACGAATCCGACCACTCCCCGGCCGGTCGCGAACCACACGTTGCCCGACCAGTCCGGAACGAGTCCCGTCACGTTGTCCCCCGACGGGATCACCGACCCGAGGTCGGCGGACTCTTCGCTGATCAGCCGCCACGCTCCCGCCGCGTCACGCTCGTGCCGGACCCGGAGCAACCGGTCGGTGCCGTCCACGACCACCAGACGGTCGTCCTGATCGAGGTAGGCGTACACACCGCCGAGCAGACTGCCCTTGGTCAACGGCAGCGCGGCGAGCGATGGCGCCAACGGGCCCGGCGCCGCCGGATCGAGCAGATGCACCGTCGGGGTCTGTCCCGCGATCGCGGTGCACAGGGCGACCACGAGCCGGTCCGATCCCTCCAGCAGGGTGGGGCACGCCGAGGCCAGCGGGTACGCGCCGATCGCCGCGGCGCGGGCGTCCGGACCGGCGAGCGGTGTCGCGTCCGAGGACCCCGCGTCACCGTGCATGGTGGCGGTGCCGGTCGGCCCCAGGAAAGGATTCGGCGGCGCGAGCGGACCCCATGGCCCGGCCGCCGACGCGGGCCGAGCGGGCAGCAATGCCAGCACGCAGGCGGCGAGGAGGGTCATCGGCCGACGCATCGCGGTCCCCTTTCGCTGGGCAACGCGGTATCCGAACGGATACCGGAGAGAACAGTATTCGGGTATTCGCCGCGCCACCCGGCACAGCGGCAATGCGATGGCGAAGCTTCCGTTCACGTCGTACGGGTTCACCCTGCGCCCGGTCCCGGAGGTGGTCGCGGCGTTGGAACAGGCGGGCTGCACCGTCGAGCAACGAAGGCTTGCGAGCACGCCGCTTCCGCACCATTTGCTGGTGGCGACGCCCCGCTGACTACATCAGCGCGCCGCCGTCGACCCGGATCTCGGTGCCGGTCATGTATTTGCCGTCGTCGGAGGCGACCATCGCGACCACCCCGGCGATGTCCTCCGGGCTGCCCAGCGCTCCCCCGTTGAGCCATCCGGTCATCCGGGAGAACAGCTGCGGATCGAAACCCTCGGGCTGATCCAGGATGGACTTCGTCGTGATACCGCTGGTGATGCCGGCCGGAACGATGTTCACCGCGCGCAAGCCCTGCTTGGCGTACTCCAGGGCGATGGCGTGTGTGAAGGCATTCACCCCGCCCTTGGACGCCGCGTAGGAGGCGAGGTAGGGCGCCGCGCTGAAGGCCGCGGTAGAGGAGATGTTGACCACCACGCCGCGTCCGGTGTCCAGCAGAGCGGGCAGCGCGGCCTGGGTCATGAGGAAGGTGCCGGTGAGATTCACCCGGATCACCTGGTCCCACACCTCGAGCGGCATCTCGTGGGTGCGCGCGGGCCGCAGGATGCCCGCCGCGTTGACCAGCACGTCCAGTCCGCCGAGGAACTCCAGCGCCGCTGCGGTCGCGGTGCGCACCGACTCCGGGTCGGCGGTGTCGACCTCGACCGTCCGCAGTCGTTCCGCGCCGTCGCCCGACTTCTCCGCGGTGGCCGCCAGGCCCGCCGCGTCGATGTCGGCGGCGACCAGCTGCGCCCCTTCGTCCAGCAGCCGCAAGGCGATGCCCTGACCGATGCCGGATCCCGCTCCCGTCACCACCACGCGGCGGCCGTCAAATCTGCGCATGCCAAAAATTAGAACACGTTCTCATCGAGCGTCAAGGGACTCGCCGTGCTCCCCCGGCTATTCGCAGCACCATCGCCGCCGTCGCGGCGCCGTACGCACGGCTGGCCGAGCCCGGCCGATCCGCCGGATAGTTGGAGCGATGCGTGACGACGACGCCGTTGGGCAGGGTGACCGTCTTGTCCGGCACGGTCGCGACGCAGTTGCCGCCCGCCTTGGCCACCAGGTCGACGATCACCGTTCCCGAGCCGAGCAGGTCCAGCGCGGCCGGTCCGAGCAGGCGAGGCGCCGGGGATCCGCGGTGCACGGCCGTGCAGACGACCAGATCGGGCGGCGTCGCGGCGAGCGTGTCCAGCAGTGCCGCGTTGTCGTCCCGGTTGGGCACGAATTCCCCCGCGCCCGCCTCGATCGCGGCCACTCGTTGTTCGATGCGGTTGCCGACCGCCGTCGGCCGCTCGTCACCGAACGTGCGCGCGGCCGCGATGGCGGCGAGACCGGCGGCCCCGCACCCCAGCACGAAGGCACGGACCGGGCGGGCGAGCCGCCCGGGAGCGAGCAGCCGCCTGCCTTCGGCGTAACCCACCGCGCCCGCGATCCGGCTCATGGTGGACAGCGCGTCGAACTCGGTGGTCGTGTCGTCGCGTGGCACCGCGTCGAAGGCCACCGATTCGATGCCGCGGCGGCGCAACCGGTCGATCTCGGCGCGGCGGTGGTGCGGATCCTGGAAGCCGAGCAGCGTCGTCCCCGCGCGCAGCGGCATCGAGTCGAGTTCGAACGCGGGCGGTTTCACCCAGACGACGATGCCCGCGCGCTCGAACACCGCCGCGCGATCCTCGAGGACGACCGCCCCGGACGCGCTGTAGTCCTCGTCCGTGAAACCCGCGCCTTGTCCCGCGCCTTCCTGCACGAGAACGCGGAGTCCCGCTGTCGACAGCGTGCGCACCTCGTCCGGGGTGAGCGCCACGCGAGTCTCCCGCGACGCGGTCTCGCGCAGCACTCCGACGATCATCGTGCGGCCCCGGGCTCCGCCACCAGAGCGGCCAGGCCGCGATCGGCGAGCGCGTCGCGATAGGTGAGCCCGCCGACGATGTCGCGAATCAATTGCTCCAGCCGGTCGAAGAGTTCCTCGATCAAAGCGGGCGACTCCTGCCGCGGCGCCTTGCGCGGAGCGAGGACGTTCAACCGGACACCGGGACGCAGCGAGCCGGTCCGGTCCAGCGCGACGCTGTCGACGCCGGACACGGCGAGCAGCAGGTCCTCCACCTGCGCACTCGTGTGCACGCCCGCCTTGTCGAGCAGCGCGGGGTCGAACACCACCGAGACGAACATGCCTTCCGGGTTGCCCAACGGTCGCAGCATGTCGGTTCCCAGCCGGGTGTTGATCGCGGCGATCCGGCCGCATGCCCGATCGATCTGCGCGCGCATCAGCGCGTGATTGCGGTCGAAGTAGTCCTCGGAGGTGTGCTCCAGGATGGCGCGGGCCAGATGGGTGGTCTCGCGCTGGAACGAAATCGTGAGTCGTTCCCGGATCCGAGCCAGCCACGCGCCGTCGCCGGTGCAGGCGGCACCCATTTTGCAGGGGCCGAAGGCGTTGTAGCCCTTCGAGTTCCCGGTGATGGTCAGCACCACGTCATACAGCCGCCGGATGCCCTGCTCGGTCTCCACGTGCAGTGCCGCGAGCGGGATGTGCGAGGCCACCAGCCGGTCGAAGGCCATGTCGCAGATCACCGGGACACCGCAGTCGAGCAGCACCCGCCCGAGTTCGGCCAGCTCGGTGGCCGTGTAATCCGCGACGACGGGGTTGCCCGGCAGCGTGAGCAGCACGCCGCACAGTTCGCCCGTCGCCCGCAGTTCCGCGAGGGAGCGGGCCAGCCGGGCCGGATCGATCTTGAACGCGTCGTCCGGAGCCACCGGGCACGAGACGATTCGCAAGCCGAATTTCTCCACGTGGATGCTGGAACTCTTGTAGAAGCCCTCCGGGCACACGATCACCCCGCCCGGCCTGGCGAGGGTGGCCACCGCCTCCTCGAGCAACATCGTGCTCGAGTACGGGCAGACGATCACCTCCTCCGGGCGCACCCGGACGCCGGGCGCCCCTTCCACCGGATGCGATAGGCGCTCGAACAGCTTGCGGGCCGCGAGTTCCCGCAGAATCAGCGGCTGCCGCTTGTCGTAGAGCCTGCCGTCGAGGTACTCCGCCGGGGGTGCGATGTGCAGGCTTTCGCGCCATGCTCGGTCCAGCGCCGCGACCGCGTGCGCGTCCGGAGCCCGGCCGGTTTCGCCGTGGTAGGCGTCGATGACGCCCGAGTAGCGGCGGCCACCGGTCCCGGCGAACCAGGTTTCTCTCGAAAGATGGCCGCGCACTTCACGTTTCCTGGCCTCGGAGCGATTGGTCAGCCTCGCCAGGTCGGCGAGCGGATCGGTGAGCACCTGGCTCTGAGTCACGGAACCTCGCCTTCTGAAGAGTCTCCCGGTGCGGGCATGGTGTTCCATTTCTCCTCGAGTGCGGCGCGGAACAGGCTGCGGCAGTTGCCCTCGGTGAGTCGTTCGAACTCCGCCAGCGGCGGCTGCGCGACGATCTGGTCCACCACGATGGCCGAACCGGCGCGCCGGAGGTCGTAGAGTTTCTCGAACCGCCGGACCGCGAACGCGACGTCGTGTTTCAGCGCGGAGAAGCGCGTCGCGACCCGGGCCTGGCGCGAGTAGTCGTACTCGCCCACCGCGACGTAGCGGTCATCGACTACGAGCATGCTCTGCGCGTTGCGCGCATACTCGCGCTTGACCAGCACGCTTTCCACGCCCGATCGGGCCTGCTTCCACAGTTTGTCGTCGTAGGGCCAGACGTCCGAGATGTCGTCGAGCACATACATCCGCCGTACATCGATCTTCGGTGGATGGGTCAGGTCGGCCAGGCGCAGGATCGCCGCGTGATAGTCGTCGCCGACATCGCCGCCGATCGTGCCCAGGTCCGCGGTGTGAATCGCGCGCACCGACGTGGTGGCCTGCTCCAGGATCGTCAGCCAGTCGGTGACGGTATTCCATTCCCATACCGTCGCGCTGCGCGAGGGAATCTGCGCGAGGATCTCCTCGGCGCGCTCCAATTGCCGATCGGCGACCAAGCGCAGCGGCTCGATCTCCGCCCGCGCTCCGGAGGCATCGATCAGGCTCTGCGCGATACTCAATGCGCGCGAGACCAATTGAGGGTCCTTGCCGAGCAGGACGTTGAATCGCATCCGCAGGTCGTAGTAGGCGCTGCTGGTCGGATCGGCCGCGGGATCGGCGCTGCCATCGGTCGGCAACTCCGCGCCGAGCGCCAGACTCAGACGTTCGCGCAACGCCAGCGGCGGAATCCTGCTGCCGTTCTCGATCTGCTGAATCAGGCTGCGGGAGCAGCCCGCTCTGGTGGCGAGCGAGGCTTGGGTGTAACCGCGCTCCAGTCGTAGCCTGCGGACCAGGTTGCCGACCTGCTCGTCCGAGCCCGAGTCAGCCATTCCGCGCCTCCCATTCTGCGCCTTGCATACGCATGCTCACGGAGTATCACGATGCGACATTTTAGTCGTCAAGTGTCAAGTGGCGGCGGATGTATCGCGTTCGCCGAATTTCGTTGTCAACCAGCAATCCGGCTGGATGATCAATGTCCCGCCGCCGCAGGATCGAAGACGCTCACAAACACGCTTTTCGGACTCCACCAGACAGCGAGGAGCGCAACTTCCGCCGACCAGCGACACGTTCTGAGCTGCATGACTATTGTCCAGCAGAAATGCTCATAAGATATCGTCACGAAGCGCTAAAGCTTCGTTGACAGCATGGGGTGTCACTACCTAGCCTTGGTCTCGAAGCCACCGCAATTCGACTTCGCCGCAGGGGTTTTCCCACCTGCCGCGCTCGGTGGCTCGATAACTCGAGGAGGTGCCGGATACGGATACCTCGTTACCGTGCGAGCCCAGCCGAGCCGGCCGCATCCGTGGCCTTGCACGACAACGCCGCCTTCGACGCTCGCGCCTTCCCTGAGCATCAGTGCACCGAGTAATTCCGGCACGGACGAAGTCATCATGTTCGCGCCGTGGCCGAGCGCGGGTCACCGCACTCCGGGCGAGCCCGGCGGGTCCCGCGTCATACCGAACAGAGTGAATGAGAGCGGATCATGGCACTCGACATCACCGATTCGATCATCACCAGCGATATCACCCCGGAAACGGCGCGGCTGCTCCCCTATTCCTGTAACACCGGTTGGGAACTCAGCTGGCTGCCGACAGTCACTCTTACCCGCGAGCAGGCCGTCAGCGGGATGGTGCTCGACGAAATGCTCAGCGATCCCGGCACACTCGCCAGCGACCTCGCGCTCGAGTTGGCCGCCATGCACGCCGCTGAGCTCGGCATCACCCTGCGTGAGGTGCTGCTCCGGCTGTACGTCCGCATCACCGAACGCGACAATGCACCCAGCTGTCGCGATCACACGCCCCTGCCCGCCTGATCGCGACCCGGCGTGGCCTCGGTCCGGCAGGACGATGGCACACACTACCGATCGGTGCACCGGCGTCACCGACCGTGCGCACGGGATCCGCGCGGCGAACGCTCGACTCGAGCCGACCACCGTGCGATGGCCCACCGTCGATGGACCACGATGCGACGAGGGCGAAGGTTCCTTCCCAACTTCGGGAACAGAGCACACGGGGCCGGAACGATCCTGGCGGACAATGTTCTCTCTCGGTGTCGTTGACGCGGGTGAAGGGTTTACCGGGGCATGGCTCAATCGTTGCGGGTGGACACGGACCTGCTCCGAGCCATCACTCCTGAACTGGCCGCCATCGCCGACACCGCGCAAGGAGAACTGGCGCGCCTGAAAGAAAGACTCGCCGCCGAGGGCAAATGCTGGGGCGACGACGAGCCGGGCCGGGCCTTCGGCGACAGCTACGAGCCGGCGTCCGAAAAAGGGATCACCGGCTTCGAGAACCTGGTCCACAATCTGCACGGGATGAGCAGCAGCGTCGCCGAGGCGGGCGAGGCGCTGCACGACCAGGACCACAACAGCGGCTCCCGGCTCCGCGAGCAGAACCCGTTCGACTCCATGCCGGTCAGCAACACTCCCTACGGCCAGCCGCAGTCGCTGAGTCCGGTGCCGTCGCAGTCCGGCTCCACGCCGAACACCGAGCCGGGATCCGCCGGCGACACCACTGCGCCCACCTCGGCTGACAATCCCACCCCCCAAGCCGACAACCCCGCCACCCAGGTCGACAACCCTACCCCTACGGCGAGTGGCCCTACTGCCGCACAGGGAACAGGACAGCCCGGCTATCAACCGACCAGCAACCCGATCGCGCCCGGCTCGACGAACCCCGGCGACTACGGCCCGGCCGGTACTCCCGACTCGTCCGGGCAGGAGCCGTCCGCCAACTTCCCCTCGACGCCTTCCGTCCAGGACCGGGCGACGCCAACGGCGCGAGACGCCGCGCGAAACCCGGCATCACCGGCCGCTGCCACACCTGCCGCCGCCGAACCATCCCCTGCGGCGACATCCAAACCCGGCGCGTCCGGACCCGCGGCCGTCCCGCGTACGCCGGAGACCCTATGGACGAGGCCGCCCGCTGATTCGCCATGGATGCGAAACACATCCGGCACGCCGTGGTCGCGCAGCCCGGGCGGTCCGGCACAGAATCAGGCCTTCCCGCCACGCCGCAAGGGGCCGAGGCCCGACACGGCGAAACCCGGCAAGGGCCCGAAAGCGCGCAAGCCGAAACCGGCACCGGCGGAAGCGAAGCACTCCAGGGTACGGACGGACCCGGATGCCGTGGCCGCCGCGCGGGCGCTGGCCGCTCGCCACGGCCTTCGGATCGCCGGATTCGAAGACTCCGGTGTGTCGAAACCTACGGTCGACGAGATCTCGGCGGCCGTCGACGGCATCCTCGGCAAATATCCTTTCATTCGGCCGGCCGGGATCGAGGTCACCGACCTGCGGGATGGCACGGTGTCGCGTGTGGTGCCGAGTCGCGCGCCCGACGAGACAGCGGACGTGGTCACCGGCGGGTGGATTCTGCTGGACCGGGTAGCGGTGGCCAATCCCGTACTGCTCGCCGAAAAGGTGGAGGCCGCGGCCGGCTCGGGTGAGCGGGTAGCAGGATCCGCGGACCGGCCGATGTATTCGACCATCGTTCGCGACCTGGGCCGGATACTCGAGGCGGGGGCGGGCCTGCATGTGCGGCAGTCGGCGCACCGGTCGCTGCTCATGGAGTATCGGCGCATCAGCGGGCCGTGGGATCGCGGTGACACGCTGGCCGCGATCGTGCGCGGTTACCGGCAGTGGCGCGCCCAGCTGATCCGCGCGTGCTTCTGCGGTGACCTTTTCGACCCCGGTGCGGCGGTGGTGGAAGGGTTCACCGAAGTCGAACTACGCGGCGACCGCGCCTGCGGGCCCGCGAAAGTACTGCACCGACTGGTCATCGAGCACGCCCGCGGACAATCGAGCGCCTGATGGTGCAGATCCCGGATTATTTCCCCGACTGGCTGACCGACATGGTGCTGGGGCACTTCCCGAAGGGGGACCCGGAGGCGATGCGGCGCGACGCCGACGCCTGGTCGGACGCGGCGAACGCGCTCGTGCCGGTGGCGCATCGGCTCCGCGCGGCGTTGGAGCGGTTGGACGAGGCGGTCGAAGGCGAGACCGGTACGGAAATACAGAAGCAGTACCGCAAGATCCTCGACCAGGTAGAGGCGCAGATCGAGTTCAACAACTCGATGGCCCGGAAACTGTATGCCAACGCCACGGATACCGAGTACGGGCAGTACGTCCTCATCGGCATCGCAGCAGCGCTGCTGGCCCAGTGGATCATCGACATGGCCATGCCGCCGCCCGGCAGCATTGTGAAGGCGATCTCCGATCGCGCCGAGGCCAGGGTGGGGATGGAACTCGCGCAGCGCGACTTGGTGCTGACCATATTGAGCAGGGTCGCGCGGTTCGTCGCGGAGCACCCGCGCCTGATGCTGGCTACGAAGGGTGTGTTCTTCGGGACGGTGATCGGCGGCGGAGTGCCCTATGTCGCACAACGTGTCCAGATCGCGCAGGGCCACCGGGACAAGGTGGATTGGCAGAAGGTCGGGATCGGAGCGGCCGCGGGTGCCGTCGGTGGTCTGGTCGGTGTCGAGGTCGGTCGTCGCGTCGCGCCGTTGGCGATCAAAGCGGGCGGGCGTGTGCTGGGCACCGTGGCGGCCGGCGGCGTGGGCGGTATAGCCGGTGGTCTGGCGGGTGGGCTGACCGCGTGGGGTTTGACGGGCGGTGAACTGCGCGGCAAGGACCTGGCCACCATGGTGTGGACGGGATTCGGCTCCGGCCTCGTCGGTTCGGTCGGGGCATCGGTGCGCGCCGGGCGTGCCGGGGCGAACGCGAGCTCGACCGAACCGGTGCCCTCTCTCGATTCGGGGCCGCCCCCCGACGCGGCACCATCGGCCAGGATTTCCGCGCCCGGGGATGGTCGTCCGCCGCAAACACAGACGGCGACGCCCGAGTCCACGTCCACCACCAGTGACGTGGACGCGCCGCGAGCGAGGCGTCCCGAGTCCGGCGATGGTTCGATGGACCGGCCCGAGGACCTGTCCGAGGCGAGGATGGCCGAGGGCGATCAGATCCTGCGCGACATGGTCGACGACGCCATCGCCCGCATCCTGGGCGGCGAGGGCCCTGGCCAGTCGCTGGACGGCGGCGGCGGAATCGCACCGAGGAGCACGCCCGACTACCCATCGGGAGGGTCATCGCCTTCGTCGTCCCGCGGTGGCGGCACCGGATGGTCCGGCTGGAACATGACCGAGACCACACGAGGCGGTGTCGCCGTGGCCACCCATCCCGAAGGCGGTTCGGCCACACCGATGCCGACCCGCCAGGCACAGATCAGCGATCCTCAGCTGCGCCCGGAGCAGCGGGGAATCACTGTGACCGCCGAAGGGTCCGCCACCCGGCCGGGCACCCCCGAGCCCGGCACCGAAGTCCTCCTCGACGACGGCAGCAGTGCTTTCGCGATCGAACACGGACCTGCCGGAGAGATGTACTTGGTCGCGCCGGAACAGACGGCGGGCCACGCCTCTCAGGACATGGTGGCCCCACGACCGGTCGGCGGCACACTGGACGAGGGGGCGACCACCCACGAGGGACAGCCCCTGCACAAGGTCGATTTCGACGCCGAGATCGCCAAGCTGGAAGCGGAGCTGGCTCAGACTTCACTACCAGCGAGCGCGGATACCACCGCACCATCGGTGGAAGCGCCGATACAAGCCGCGGACACCACACCCCCGCCCTCGACACACGCCGGAACAGAAGACGCCGTGGCGGGGCACGCACAGTCCCTTCCTGATGCCACGCCCCCAACGCTTGTTGATTCCGGTACACAGAATCCCGGCCAGGCCAGTGCTCCGGCCCCGAACACCGCCACCGCAGGGTATGCCTCCGCCACGCCCGAGCCGCGAAACCCCGTTCCCCCGTCGACCGCATCCCCGGCAGCCGGCGCCCCAGTGGCGAGCAATACCTCGCACACCGGCGAGCCCAGACCGCCTGTCGGGCCGACAACGTCCAGCGGCACGCACAGTTCGGGCGGCACCAGCCCGCTCACGGCACCACTGGCGGGCCACACACCGAATGCCAACAACCCCACCGCCCACACGAACGCGCCGACAGCATCGGCTCCGGCGGCAGGATTCCCGTCAAAGGATCTGGGAAACCCTGTCGCTCGGACGAACTCGCCGACAGCATCGACTCCGCCACCGGGTTTCCTGCCGACCCATGCCGGAGAAACTCCCCACTCCGCCGCACCCCCGGCCGCCGCAACCGGCCGACCGGGCGACGACGAACCCGACGCCGATCCAGAGGAGTTCCCCACCCCACCGGGCACCGTCGTGGACGATCCCCGGGAACACAACATCCAAAAAGACCCCCGGGAACACAGCGTCCAACAAGACCCCCGGGAACACAGCGTCCAAAAGAAGCCCGCCGGGGATCACGTGGTCATCCCCGGCGTCACCTACCCACTGGAGGACGAACCACCCGCCGACGCGATACCCGTCATCCCGCGCACCCCCTCTTTGACTCCCCTGCCCAACGATTCCGTCGGCTTGGGGCGCCTCGCCCAAAACCCCGACGACCCCGACAACACCCCTGGCCCCACCTCACCACGCGCTCCGGATATCACCAACCCCCTGTCGGATCGCCATACGGCAGCACCCGAAACCAATCTGGACGCCGGACTCGGCAAAACGCCCGACTCACTCTCCATGCCATCCCAGTACGCGACCGAACCAAGCCCCGACGTGCCCGGCGCGCCCCAGAAACCCGCTGCCCCGCAACTGAACCCGCACTCCCTCGAATACAACGACGACCCCAGCCGCCTGCCGTCCATCGGCGGAGTCCCACACCTGCAACCTGCCCCACCGCCGAAGAAGACGGAGCACAAGCGCCTGGTCACCCGAATGGGCGCCGATCCGGACGAACCCAAACGGCGCAAACGTACGCGCAAACAACAACCACCCCTGCCCCCACCCGAACCGCCACAGCCGACACCCGAGCCACCGGCGCCGGTCCCGAAGCCGACGCCGCAGCCGAAGCCGAAGCCGCGCAGCCAGCCGTCCGCACCGCTTGCCCACGAGGAGTTCGTGGTCCGCGAGGTCGGCGAAGCGATCGGTGAGATCGGTGACGAAGGCCCGCGAGTCGCCGCCGCCAAGGACGCCCGGCGATGGGTGACGTCGCTGCCGGAGAAGCTGCCCTGGCTCACCGCCGACCAGATCGAAACCGCGAAACTGCTGATCTCGGAGATGGTGGCGAATGCCCTGCGGTGGACCGAGGGCAAGGTCGCGGTCGCCGCCACGGCAACGGATACCGACGACACCCGCAAAACCCGATTCACGGTCACCGACGACAGCAAATCCACCTGGTTCGAGCTGCATGGGCCACGTGGCAGTTCCGCCCCTACACGCGCCGGGCATCAACCCGCCACGCGATCGCAGGCATCCGCACCGAATTCCGAACAGCGCAACACGATCGAGCATGCATCGGAATCGCCGGACACTCAGGCGCCGTCCCCCGCGGCGAATGAGTCCGGCGCCGAGAAAACCGCATCCGATAAATCCGGTACATCGGAAGAACCAGAAAATACCGAAGAAGGCAAGAAGAGCGAAAAACTACTGCACCTCGTTCGCAACGACTCGAAACTCGGCATACGCCTCGGCGCCGAGTTCCTCAACTCGGCCGGCTTCGAGATCATGCAGGCGATGACAGGCCTGTATTTGATGGAAGAAGCCGGACCGGGAGTAGCGGGCGCAGTCGTGTGGGTTGTCCAGGTGCCATATATCGGTGGCGCACTGCTCGCTGGACATATGTCCGATCACTACTCGGCCAAGAAGCTGGTGTGGGTCGGTAACGGCTTGGCGGCGGTATCAACTTTTACAGCCGCCGGCGCCCTGAGGGCCGGAACATCGCATTCCGTTCCCATACTTGTCGGAGCAACAATAGCCGAAGCAATCGGCACCGTCATATCCAGCTCCGCTGCCAGCCGCGCATTCCAGGAAATGGTAGGCAACGCGAAAGGAGCGCTTACCCAATTCAACAACTTCAAAATGAATGCCACCCGGGTCCTGGGAAAGGGGCTCGGGCCGATGGTGGCGAGTGTCCCGTGGTTGGCTCCGCTCATAGATGCCAGCACGAACATCGTGAACATTGCTTCTTCGGCCGGGATGCCCGAAATCGCCACCGCTAAGAAGCAGGCCGTGGGCGAATCGATCAGTGAGGGCGTGCGCGCCATCCAGGACCACCCCCTGCGGCGACGTATCAACAACAACAACGCCCTCACCAATCTGTACCTGGGGCTACAGGGGATCGACTTCACATGGCTGGTTGCTCACTACGGCCTCACCGATTTCCAGCAGGGGGCGGCGCTGTTGATCACTCCGCTCGGCGGGGTGATCGGAAGCGCGATACCCAGAAAGTGGTTGGCGAGATTCTCTGTCGATATGCTGCTCACCGCCAGAGCAATGGGAGTGGCGGTGACCGCCATCGTGGAGGCGACCGCACCCAACATCTGGGTGGCCTCTGCGGGATTCGCGGGCACATGGGCCGTGCTCGGTGTGGGTGGAATACCCGTCCGGACCTACCTGACCAAGACGATTCCGTCCGAAATCCGGGGACGGACAGACGCCTTCCAGCTTATTACCACCCGAAGCGCGCTCGCAGTGGGAGGAGGGGTCGCCGGCCTGTCACTCGGGCTAGTGGGGCACGAGCCCACCGCCCTAGGCATCGCCACGGCGTTCGGCAGCCTCGCGGGCTGGTCTCTCCAGCGGCTCTTCAAAGCCCGGAAACTGTTGGACTGCATCAACCAAACTTCCCGAGCAACCTGGGCGCTCGGGCTGGACACCGGTATCAAACCCAAATGGTGGCAGAAAAGCCCCGAACACCTGCAAAGGGCCATCGCAACCCAACTCGTCGACATCGAGTTCGACCCCGACACCGACGACCCCGTCACCAAGACCATCGACGACGTCCGAAACCTCGAAGTCCGAAACCTCGAAGGCAGAGCAGCCGACACCGCCGTCCTGCTGCTCGCCGCCGGCAAGAAGATGCACTCCTTGACCATCACCAACACCGACAACAAACCCGGCGGCAACATCGTCATCTTCGACACCAACATCACCAACCCCGACGACCCCCACACCGACCCCAACGACCCCGAACGCATCCCCCGCGTCCGCACTCTCGACAAATGGAAAGAGACCCATCCCGATATCACCGAGGCGTTCGTTGCCTTCCTGACCACCGACGAGGAGGACAATCTCACCAACCTCCACCCGCACGACCCTGACCAGCGAACTCCTCGCAAGGACGGGAAAGTCTCCGGCCGACTGGGGAGTCCTGGGGACAGCGGCGCGTCGCCCGGCAGAGACGAAGCGTCGGTCTCCGACACCCGGCACGCCTCAACACCTGTCGCCAACAACGAAGATTTCACGGCTCCGGCCGGTTCCGGACATGCCACCGCGGAGATCCAGGCCGCCGCGCAACGGCAATCGGCCGATCCGCCAGCCGAAGAACCGGTTTCGAAACGAAAACTGCTCGTCGTCAATAAACCATTCGCGAACTTGTTGCTCGGCAGGCTTCGTACTCCGGGTGGCGAATTCGGCAACCGGATCGGCACCGTCACCGCGACGTACGCCCTGCCCTACGTGGTGATGGATGCAACGAACTCCCCGATGGCCGCCGGCGTCGCGGGGGCAGCAGTGTGGGCCCCGAAAATTGCTGAGCTACATGCCGGCCCCTCGGCCGATCGTCACAACCGGCAAAAAATGATGTTCTACGCGCAATCGGTCGGTGCGGCAGCAGCAGCCACCGCCACCGGCCTGGTGCTGTTCAAAGTGCCCGATCTCGGACTCGCATTGACCGGGACAACGCTGATCGAATCCACTGCGGCAACCTATTATTTCCGCGCCTACCAAGCGGGCAAACGGGATTTTCTCACCGATGCCCAGAGGAAATCCGGAAACCGACTGACCAATATGTTGGATTCCACCGCCGATATCATCGGTCAATCACTGGGCCCGAATCTGGCCGGAATCGCGCCCGCAGCGCCGTTCGGACTGAACGCGCTCTCCTACTTCATGAATCTCGCGAACATGCGAGGATTGACCTTTCCCGCTCAAGTCCTCACAGAGCCGCGCGGCCTGTTCCAAGATATCGGTAAAGGTGCGCGGGCACTGTGGCGAAACCGATTCCTCCGCGAATCCACTGTGCTCTCCACAATCAACAACGCCGCATTCACCATGATGGCACTCCGCACAGCCATCCTGCTGAACGACGCCGACCTGCCGGGATGGGGCACCAAAGGTGCGGTGGTTGCCGCACCGGCGGTGGGCGGGATGTTGAGCGGCTTCCTTCCGAAGGTGTTCGACAACGCCGAGCCCAGCACCTTGTATTCGGTGGCACTCGCCAATATGGCCGTGTTCTCCATGCTCCAGGCATCGACCGACAATCCGGCCGTGATAGGGGCCGCCGGATTCCTGGACACGATGCTGATGATGGCAATGAACAGCCGATTTGCCACATACCAGCAGGAGGCCTTCCCCACAGAACTGCAAGGCCGAGCTGGGAGTGTGCGAGGCCTATTCCTCGGCCTCGGACCCGCTATCGGCTTCCTCGTGGGCGGCAGCGTGGCGGGCGCAAACGGCGAAACTGCGGCCGCGCTGGCAGCGACTATCACCGCAATCTCTGCCACCGGCTACGGCGTTCTCCTGCTTGTCAGAAAGGGCCGTGTTTTCCTCCGGATCCTCACACGCGGTCGAGGCTGGTTCGGACAGCCCTTGGCCGAGGCCGCAACCAGCCCGGCACAGGCTCGGAAACCGGTCGGCGCAAGCTCGACCAAAGCCGCAACGCCGGGAGCGGTCACCGCGGGTCCGACCCGAACCCCTGATCCGACCGTCATCCGAAACTGCGCCATCCAACTCGCCCGCGTATACCGCGCACTAGCACTCATCAACGACGACACACCCGAACCCGACGACACCAACCGCCAATGGGACTCCAAAAAGAACTGGAAACCCATCGAATTCCACCTCAGAACCCAACTCCGACCCACCGAACACGACGGCGACCCCCGCTTCACCGCCACCGCCGAAACCGTCCGCGACGCCGCAAACACCGGCATCCACATGGCCGTCCGCATCGTCGAAGACAACAACAAAAAAACCCACGCCTACACCTTCGTCAACGCCGGAGACCAAGTCCTCGTCTTCGACACCCTCATCGAAAGCCCCGAACCAGACCCCGACAACCCCGACCCCACCGAATACATCCCCCACGTACGCAACTACGACGGCGACGAAAACGGCCGAAACAAATGGCAACCCAAATACCAAACCATCAAAAAAGTTTTCGCCGCCGACTACATCTACGAAAACGGCACCCTCACCCCAATCCAGCAACCAATCCCCCGGTACCGGCACACCACACACCCACACAAAATCGAAGGACCCCCCAGCGAACAGACACCAAACCCCGAAGACCCGCACGAAGCAGCGGCACCCGCCCCACGGAGCAAGCCCACACCCAGTGACCCAGCCGACCAGCCTGGGTTCGTACAGCCGATGTCCGACAATGTGCCGAGTCACCAGGCAATCGCGAATTCCATCGGTCGCGAGGCGAGAGACATTGCGGACGAACCCGAGGAGCCCGCCGGCAACTCGCAGCCGGAGAGCGACGAGACCACCTCACCCAACGACCCATCGGACAGCCCGCAGAGCGTTCCGAGCACCGCTGTAGCCAGTGCGCCTCAGGACGAGTCCGCCCCTGCCGAATACGAGGTCGCACCACCGCTCGTATCGGAGTTCTATAGGCCGGAGGCGGTCAGAGGCGCCGGGATCTGGAAGCCGACGGTCAGAGACGGGCTGTTCTACGGGCCGAACGGGCTGTACAACACCAACGGTCACGAATATTTCCTGATCGGGGTCGCCCCGGAGGACATCCGGTCGGTTAACTACAGCGAGGTGTTCGACGCCATGCGGCGGGTGGGTACGCCGCACGGCGTGCTGTACAGCACCTATGACAACCCGGACGATGGGCCGATCGCTTTTGGATACTGGAAGATCCGCGACGGTGTGCTGAAGGAGTTGAACTTCACCAGCGGTACGTTCCTGGACGGTCCGAAGGACCTGGCGAAGCAGCTGAAATTCGGTGCGCAACTCCGGAAATGGCTGCGTGCACACGACATCGATCCCTCGGCGGTCGAGGTCGTCAACGGCACCCTGCAAGGCAAGGTCTGGCGACCTTGGGTGGACGGGCCTGTACCGCCCGTCGCTGATTTGATCGATGAAGCCGGAGGCCGGGCCTGGACGGTATTCGGAAGTTCCGGCGATGGTTACTGGGTGGGCGTCGACAACGTGGAGTCGTCCGCGGATCAGTTGTCGATCACGCTGACGCTCAACTTGCTGGATGGCGAAACCGGGAAATTCACTTGGATCCTCACCCGTACGAATGACTCGTACTCGGCGAAGGTTTCGAATATGGGCTGGAGCCCGTCCGCGACCGAACTCACTGCCGCGTTCGACGACCTACACACGAATCTGACCACCCCATGGCTGGCCGAAGCCGGTGTGCATGTGAGCAGCTCCGAGGCGCGGACGTCAGCCGTCGAGCACAGTGACGGGCCCGCGGCGCAGCCCCGCCCGAGCACTCCGCGGGACGGTCAGTCCGATACGGCTCCTGCGCCTCACGACACCGCAGTTTCCAAATCCACGCCCTGGGCAGGAAGAACCGCGCGAAAGGAATTTTCCGAGAATGCGTCCGACCAGCAGACCAATCCCTCCGAACCGGGGTCGAGCGCGGCCGTGCGCTCCACCCCGTGGAACGCCGCGACGCCAACCGCTCTGCCCGCCGAACCACGCACCACTGCAGCACCGGAAGAGCCGGTGCCCAACCCCGCCGAATCAGCCGCCTCCGTAACCGGTGCCATCGCTCCGGCCACCGCGGTCTCCAGAACCACGCCCTGGAATCGCGCAACGCAGGCGGAGCCGGCCGGAGACTCCGCGGCGCCTCCACCACCGGGAGGCGGCGAACTGCCCCGGAACTTCACCGACACGCCCTCGGTCGAGGTAGACGGAAAGATCGTCTTCCAGACATTTTCCGCGGAAAACGCCGAGCGCTTGAAGCGGTCCACGATCAGCGGCCTCGTTACAGAGGTGGCGCAGGAAACCGAGTCCACCCCGACAACCGTGATCGACGAAACGGGAGCGTCCCGAACCACAGCGTCGTTGGTGCTGCACGCGGTCGAAGCACCCGACATCAGCCATCCAGCTCTGGCTTCGAAAGTCGGCGGCTTCGCTCCCGTCACCATCACAAGCGGCGATCTGACGGCGCAGGTGATGATTCTCTATCGAATCCACGAATCCGGATCGGCTGACGCGATGATCATCTACGTTTCGTCGGTACAGGATAACGACAACTTCGACACCGTTCGCAGGCTCATCGATTCTGCTCTGATGCAACGCCTTCCGGGCACCACGATAGCGATCACAGAACTTCATCAGGACGGTGCCGGAGAACCTATCGAGCGCGAACTGCATTACGATCCTCCCCGCCCCGATGCCATACAACTGGTGGCCGAATCTCGTGAGGCGCGCCCCGCCAGCGCGCCACCCGAGCAAAATACCGAGGACCAAGCCGACGCCGCGTCAACGCCGGACGAACCGGCGCGGACGGCAGGAATAGATCTGTCCGTACCGGCCGGGCACACGGGCGTGTCCGAGGCCGCGAACGACGCATCGGAAGCGATCGTCGACCGGATGCCTGCCGAGGAAGGTCCGGCTCCGCGCAATGCCACCTACGCCGATCTTCGTGCCTGGGCCGCCGCACTTTCCGATGAGGACGCCAACAGGCTGCTCCCCCTGCTGCATGCCGAAGCCGTCGAGCATCTGGATGCGCTCGAACGTGGCACACCGCGGCCGGCGTCTGAAGTAGTGGCTACCGGACGGGCACTGACTGTCCTGATCTGGGAACAGAGCCACCGGCTCAGCGCCGCCATGCCCGCGAGCGAGATTCACGACTACGCGACACTGTTCGCCGCCAGCCGACAGCTGGCCGATCAACTTCCGACTGCCCAAGAACTGTACGCGGCGGCCAACACCGTGTTCACCATGGCCGGAGCGTTGACTCTCGACGTGCCCGGCACAGCTGACGCGCGGCGGTCGACCGCGATCCAGGACTTCGAGTTCATGCACAGCCTGCCCGAGCAACTAGGCCGATCGGTCGACGAGATCGAACTGTCCTTTGGTTCCGTACCTTGGTCCGAGGAGTCGTCGCTTTCTCCGCAGGCGGCGGCGGATCCGGGACACCTCGAACGCACCGCCGCCGCGATTGAGCAGGTACAAGGCTTGCAGCTCCAATTCGAAGCGATCGGAGCAACCAGCGGAAGCGACTGGGCGGAGTTCGTCGACAAGTACCTGACGTCGCGGTCCGAGATCGGATTCGATCCAGAACTGGCCCGCGCCATGCCCTTACTGTCCGCGGAAGACGAAGCCTTCACTCGCGCGCGAACCGGGTCTGAACGGGATTTCGCTACCGCCGCAGCGCCTTATCTGGCCGATCTGACCGCAGTGGCCACTCACTATCTGAGCAGGTCTCGCGACATCGGTATAACGTTCGACCTGCTTCATCAGGCCCGTCGCGCATTCACCGCGACTGCCGAGCGTCTGCCTCACCACCTACCGGCGCATCACGCCGCCCAAACCATGGCGTTGCTGCTTGGAACCATTACCGCTGCCTTTCCCGAGCTGCCCGGTCACGAGCTCCCGAAGATGATGCGGAGCCACGCGCAGGTCTGGCTCGCCGAGCGGACCGGGTTCTACCGATCGCTCGAGCAGACACTGCAAGAGCTGCGCCGGCTGGGCGGCCCGAACGCGACGGTGAGTCTTCCAGAACTCCTCGTCGGCGACAGCACGCCCCACCGCATGATGTCCGCCGCCGAATTCGCCGAACAGCTGGCCGAGGCCGAACGCTCCGGGCCGCCGGTGCGGACGGCACCTCCACACATGTTCACTCAGAACAGCGTGACCGAACTGCTCATCTACCCGAACGGTTTCGTTACGGTCGAGAAGACCGGGCTCACCCGGATCAGCCGTGCCGCCGAGATTCTGGCTTCCGCGGTCGGACATGCGATGGAGGCGCCCGTTCCACCGGTGCTTCCGGTCGACGGTGACGATTCCGCCATACGGATGCCGTGGCTTCCCGGCATCACCGTGCGGGCTACCCCCGACGACCCCGGGGCACTGTCCGCTATGGAGGCTCTGCTCGACCATCCGGACGCGGACCAGCTGGGTCTGCTCGACCTGGCGATCAACAACTGGGACCGGCAGAACAATTGGATGCGCGACGGGAACCGCCTGTACGGGTACGACCACGCATTCGCGTTTCGCCGCCCGGTGGATCCGGACTCGAGCCCCTTCTCGCGCCCCTATGTCAGCGACGTAGTCGCCGCAAACGAAGAAGACCCATACCGGTGGGCGTCGAACAACCGCAGCCCATCGCAGCTGGATCAGTACCTACGCAACGTCCATGCGCTGCTGCCGCTGTTCGTAAATTACGAATTTCCCGACTGGCATTCCGGTGTGGTCACCCGGCTGCGCAGCGCCAGACACCACGCCGGCGGATCCACGGCTCCTCCTACAGGCAGTGACGGCGAATTCCCCACCAATCGGAATCCCATCCCCGACGACCGCCGACGATCACTCCCGGAAGGCCCCCGCAAACGGGCAAAACCGATCAATGACATCGGAATCCTCCCTCGCGAGGTCGAGGTGCTGAATCTGACCCTCGAAGGCCTTTCGCGTAATGAGATCGCGGCGAGGCTCGGGTTGACGCCCGAGACGGTCACGAATTACCGCACCACTGCAGCTAAAAAGCTCGGCACCGTGGGCGTGATCAACACCGTGGTCGAGGCCAAGCGCTGGGGATTTCTCACCGAGACCCGCACGGAGGAATCGACTCTTATCGACGTGTCCGAAGAGGATAGAGAGCTGCTTCAGCTGCTCGCCGAAGGGAAGACTTACCAGCAGATCGCCCACAAGTGGCGGGCGTCACCAGAGAGCGTCGAGCGACGCGCTGTGCGGATCGGTGCGGAACTCGGGGTTTCCGAACAGGTGCCGATGGCCATGAAGGCCCTGCGTCTCGGACTGATCACTGTCGATAGCGGTGTGGTCGTAGACGAGGCAACCGGGCGGAGTGCGTCGCACGGTGCCGAGAACGGTGTTATCGCCGGAGCTCCCGCGCCTTTGATCCAACACGTGCTGCCCGCTGACGTGCATGGCGTCCAGATTTCTGACAGTGAGCGCAGCCCGGCGCTCACCGTGCGGTTGACCGCCGAGCAAGCGCTACGTGATCTCGGGCTGCAGAACGAGCCTATCCCGTTGGCGCCCAACGGAGAACCACGCTGGCCGGCGAGTCTGGTGGGCGATACCACCGGCACCGACAGATACGCAGCCGCGGCGTTCGCCCCAGCCCAGGACTACCTCGCGGTCGGTCTCGACGCCAAAGATCACGTGCCGGTGAGCCGTTCCGCGATTCCGGGCCTCGCACAGCACCAGGAACGTTTGCACCTGCGGGACCTCGCTTCCGCGTATCCCGGGATCTATTGGACCCAAGTTCTTGCTTCGGTCAAAGACAACGCGATCGACGTGCAATTCCGGCTGGACGGGACCGAGCTACATCACAACGAGATGGAGGTCACCCTCAGTCCCGACCCTTCGCGCCCCAATTCCGGCTCCTTCGAGATACATCCGGCGACCAAAGAAAGGTCCGCCGCTACACCGGCGCTGTTCTCCGGGAACTTCGACGTCGATGGCGGCACGGTGCTCACCGCGATCACAGTCCGGCACGGCTCCGGCGATCCTTCCCCTGGTCCGAAAATTGCGGATGAACAAGCTCTTCCGGCCGCAACGCCCGTCATGCAAAAGGACGATCCAGGACGTATCGAACCGGAGCCCGAGAAGCAGTCCACCCGCACATCTCCTCGGGTTCGCGAACTGACGCCCGACCGAGACGAGGCCGGTCGTACGAAACCAGATCCCGAGCCGACCACCGCAGCCGGAGGCGAGCCCTTCGGCCATGCGGTCCGAGACGCCACCGCGCCGGAGTCGATGGCGATGCCCACGCAACCGAGCGAGGCCCAGCCGACTACCGCAACCTCCAGCGCATCCGCACACACCGTCGACAAACAATCGACCACCGACACCTCCGCAGCGCGAGGGCCATCCACTGAAGCCGACGAGGCGAGTACGGCAACGGGCCAGCCGCCGGCACAGAATCGGGCCGAGGCCCCCACAACACCGGGCACTCCGGCGCGGCGACCACCTCCGGTGACCTTGTCCGACCGCGAGACCGAGATCTCCGGTTCGTCGCCGGCGGTCGAACGCGCCGCCACTGTGGGCGATCGCCGCCAGTCGGCTGAACCAACCATAGATCCGGCCCGGCAATCCGGCATGCACCTCGGGAATCCGGAAGCGATGGCGGATGACGCCACGGGGTTCGGACTGGATACTCCCGTACGAAAAGCTCGGGACGTCGGGACGGTGCCGCCGCAACGCGGGCAGAAATTCGACCCCGGTCCGGTCCATGCGATCGGCCGCCATCCGGAAGGACGAGCGGTCGGTGGGCGCGGTCCCCGTCCCGAACCTCCGTCAGCGCCCGCCACTCCGGAGGTAAGTCGACCGAATGACCAGGACGACCCACATCTGTGGCTCGAGGAGGTCCACGGCGAGCGGCAGCTGGCTTGGGCGCACGAACACACCCAGCGCACCGTCGACGAGTTCACGTCCACTCAGGAGTTCGATGACCTGCTCGAACAGATTCTGGAGGTGCTCAACAACACCGACCGCGTGCTCACGGTACGCAACAACACCTGGAACATGGACCGGATCGAGAATCCGGCCCGCTTCGGCGACTGGCTCTTCGACTTCCGTCACGACGCCGACCACCCGAAGGGATACCTGCGACGCATCCGATTCGCCGACTACCGCAACGGCGACCAGCAGAACTGGGAAACGCTGCTCGATTTCGGCGCGCTGGCCGTGGCTTCCGACCAGGAGTGGACCCAGGGGAAGTGGGTATTCGGCCAGGTCAAGGTCCTGCAGGACGGACAGCACCGCGCCTTGATCAGCATGTCCGAGGGCGGCGGCGACTTCACGGTGGTCCGCGAATTCGACTTGCACACCAAGCGGTTCATCGAGCCGGCGGCAGGCGGGTTCGAACTCCCCTCGGCTAATAATCGTTTCGAATGGGTCGACATCGATACTCTCCATGTGGGTACCGACTTCGGTCCCGGTTCCTTCACCGAGGGTCGATACACCCGCGTCATCAAGCGCTGGCGGCGAGGCACACCGCTGGATGAGGCGGAGATCCTGGTCGAAGCCGAAGCAGACGATGTCATCGCACGCGTCGGAGACGATATTCCGCCCGGCACGGAACCGCGTCAGGTGCGCCGGTACACGGAGTTCTACGACCACGAGACCTACGCGGTGGCCCGAGACGGATCGAAGGCGTTACTCGATGTTCCGGCGAACGCCAAGGTCACCTGGTCCAACAATCGGATGCTGGTGCAGCTCGCGGACTCGTGGACGGTCGGCGACCGCGAATACCCCGGCGGCTCCCTGCTGGTGACGGCTTTGGACGGCTTCCTGGCAGGCAACCGCGATTTCGATGTCCTGTTCACCTCCGACGCCCACAACGTCTTGTACGACCATGCGTGGACGAAGAATCACCTCGTCGTGACTCGCTTGTCCGACGTTCGGACGAAGATCGACATCTTCACCCCCACCGCGGAGGGCTGGATCCGTCGGCCACTCGAAGGTCTCCCGGAGAATGCCACGGCCAGGTTCATGGGCTCGGACCCGGTGGCCGGTGACGATGACTTCCTGGTCGCCACGACCGGATACACCGCCCCCGCCGGCGTGTACGCCGGGTCGGTGGACGGCGGGTTGCACATGGTCGAGAGCGAGCCCGAGTTCTTCGACGCCACCGATGTCGTCACCGAGCAGTTCGTCGCAACGTCGGCGGACGGCACCGAGATCCCTTACGACGTCACCTACCGCCGAGGCGCGACAGGTCCCCGGGCCACCATCGCCACCGCCTACGGAGGGTTCGGCCGAACAAGGCTTCCCGCTTACGACGGCGTCCTCGGCAGAAGCTGGCTCGAGGACGGCGGCGTCTTCGTCGAAGGGCATATCCGCGGCGGCGGCGCGTATCCGGGTTGGCAGGCCGCCGCGAGAGGGATCCTGCGCTACAAGGGCCACGAGGATATGGCCGCGATAGCCACGGATCTCATCGCCCGTGGCATCACCACCCCCGAATTGCTCGGCGCTATCGGCGACAGTAACGGCGGCCTCCTGATGGGGGCGATGTACGCGAAATACCCGCATCTGTTCGGCGGTGGCATCGTGGCGGACATCCCGTTGCTGGACATGAAACGTTTCCACCTGCTGGGCCAGGGAGCGATCTGGAAAGGTGAATACGGCGACCCGGACAATCCCGAGGAAGCCCCGCACATCTTCTCCCCGTACCACGAGGTCGAGGCGGGCCGGCGGCGTCCACCTATCCTGCTGCGGACCTCCAGTCATGACGACCGTGTGCACCCCGGCCACGCCCGCAAGATGGCGGCTCTGCTGGAAGCGCTCGGTTACGAGGTCTGGTATTACGAAAGCACCGACGGTGGACACAACAACATCGGAGACAACCGCCAAGCGGCCTTCGAACGAGCGCTCGTCTACGCGTTCTTCCGGCAGAAGCTCATGCCCGGGCACCCGGCCGACCAGCCGGATGCCGAACCCCCGTCCACAGCCGGCGCCCGCAAGCCCGGTAGCGGATCTCTGCGTGCAGGTACGCTCGGCGACCGATCGCTGCACGACGCCGCGCATTCGCCGGCCGACGCGCCGACCCGATCGGCGGAACTCGTGGTGCGCGCCGAAAACGGGGAGTTGCACGAAGCCGATACAGCGGTCGCCGCGGCCGAGCGCGCCGCGGCTTGGCTGGCCGCCGAGTTCAACACTTGGCCGCCCCGCGAGGTGCGGGTCGCCCGTTCCACGCTCATGTCGATGGTGACCGACGCGCTGGCGCAGCGTAAGGGCGAGGTCCACATCGTCGCCGAGGAAACCGCCGACACGCTGCGCGTCACGCTGCTCGACACCACCCGCGACCACGTCGCTCCCATGCCCGGCCCGATCGCAGCCGAGGGCGATTCCCCCCTCGTACGGTCCGGTGTCGACTTGTTCGACCGCTCAACACCGCGCTGGCGTCAGGCAGTCTGGTTCGAGATTCGTAACCCACTGCCACAGCCGGGGACTGGCCTTTCCACAGGCGCGCTGACAGACGGCAGGCAGTCGTCCGCGTCCGATCAGGAGCCCATCGTTGGCGGTAGCTGGGCACGTGGCAGCCGACACGAACCGCTCGATCCGACTCTCGTACTCGATCTCCCGGCGCAACGTGCCAGTGGTATGGATGGGCTCGGTTTCGGTCCGCCACCGACAGTGGTGAATCGCTTCGGCGACGCGCCGCCCGGTTTGCCCGCCGGCGTGGTGGCGCATGCCGCGATTGCAGGGGACCCGAATGGCGGCGCGTTCGGCGACGGACGAAGCGAAGCCGAGCGAATCGCCCGCGCTGCGCTGTCGACCTTCCGCGTCGAGGCCACATTCGACGACCTCCGGGATTGGGCCGCACGCCTGTCCGACGACAACCTTCGCCACCTGCTGGCCATGTTCACCCACAAGATCACCGAGCGGATAGCGGCTATTCATCGCGGCGATCCGGCACCGGTGACCGACCATGTGATCGATCCCGCACGCCTGTTGGGCGCGATCGTGACGGAAGCGACTTTCCGCTTCAGCGACAATGTTCCTGCTACCACCCCGACCACTTACCGGGAGTTGTTCGCTATCGCGCCCTGGCTGCAAGCGAACCGACGCACCGTTGCCGACCTGCACAGCGCCATGACCGCCGTGCTCGACGCCGCTTACGCGGTCACCCGCACGTCCACTGCGCACCGCTGGTCTGTGGCTGCCGCGCACCATACGGTCCCGGCACATTTCGCGGAAATAGCACTCCATATCGAAGAAGCCGGTCAGCACAACATCTGGCTCGAGCAGAATCTCTTCGAGACCGGCGCCGCCCTCGATGCCGAACACATGGGGCTTGCCCGGTCCTTCCTGCGGGATGACGTGCGCGACCGGACGGTGGCTCGAATGGTCAGGGAATGGGCCTATGTCATGGACGCGCTGCTACAGCCGCGGTCCAGCAAGACCTTCTCACCGAGGTACGAGGCAATCTTCCAGTCGCTGCCCGTCCACGCCACTGCGCTCGATCGGGCGCGAACCGGCTCGGACCGACTGTTCGCTGCGACGATCGCCACTGCCCTGCCGGATCTACTCGATGCGGCGTTCTACCTGCTCCCCACAAGCCATTCCGCCTCGGGGCTGGGCTACCTGAGGCAGGCCGACGCCCTGCTGGCCGACGCCGCCACTCGCTTCACAGACAACTTCGCCATCTATGCGCTCCAAGACGCCGCCGACAGCGTACACAGACTGTACGAAGACATCGTCGTCGCGCATTCCCACCGTTCGCACGAAGTTCGAGCGCGGCAAATGCATGACATCCTGTCGGGCTATTTCAGCAACGAATTGGACTCCGCCCTCAACCGATCCTTCCGCTGGGGAGTACGGGCGCTGTGGGGACTGGGCAGTCAGAGGCCGGGGATCGACTACGCGCGCGAGTGGCATAGCCTGGATGCCGACCTGCCGTGGGACTGGGATACCACCGATGACGAGCGTGCCCTCGCCGCAACCGCATTGGACTTGCTACAGAATATGCACGGACCGGAAGCCGACATCCAGTCCTTGCTACGCCACAGCGATTCCCCCGATTTGGTCGAGAGCATCTTCGACAGCGTCGGGAAGAACATGCGATGGTGGTACCGGCTCGGAAGATGGACCAGCGGGCACGTGCCGATCGGCACCCTGCTGGCGGGAGCCGCGGACTTCTCGGTAAACCAGATACAGCTGGCGGTGCTGAGACAGTATCCCCACATCATCGGGGCTGCCGGGGGCATCGAGTACCGGGCGCGGGACCTGGCGAATCGGCTATCGCTCGCCCGTGACCTCGCATCCCCCCGCCTCACGCCCCAACAGCGGGATGAACTCGCCGTGCTGCGCGACCAGTTGGCGGAGGTCAGACGAGGTGCGCACGGACTCGCCATCCCCGGATCCAGCGCGCCACCGGTACTGCTGGTCTCCTATGATCCCGTCGTGCGAGGCGGCACGGGCCGAGCTGTCGTCTCGATCGGCGAAGCCGACAGCGCGTCCTTCATGGCGTTCAACGTCACTGGAGCCGACACACCTTTCACCGATCTATCGGAATGGTCGATTGCCGCCTGCCAGCAGTACAACGAAGCGCGGCAACATGCGCCCGACTCCCACCTGGCGATCATGTTCACGGCCGGTAGGGTCCACGCGCCTTCGCGCCCCGCTGGGCCGGACGCCATGCCGATGGACAACGTCGTCGAAGCCAGAGACTTCGCCGGGAAACTCGCGGCACGGGAACTCATCACCTACGACGCAACCCGCGAATTGGCCTTGGACGGCAGCGACGAGAGCTGGTCTCGGATTCTGCGGCGGTCCACCGCGATCGGGCACGGCGACGGCATCGGTGTGCTGCGCTCGGCCGCCGACACTCTGCGTCTGGACCGAGCTGTGGACCAGATCGTTCTCGTTCCCGACTCGGCCGGCGACCGGCTTCCCACTGCGACTCAGCTCAATATCGGCGCCGAAGACGTGTACACGCTCAACCCCCACCGCGACCGGAACGGCGATCCGAAGACCATAGGACTGATCGTGGTCGGACACGGCGGGGATATCGAATCCGCACCCGAGGCCTCCAACCTCTCAACCGCCCCCCTGATCGACACCCCGACCACGGTTCGCGAAGTCTCCCAACTGCTCTTTGCACACGAATACCGACCACTCGACGGCCGCCGGGGAATAACCATGACCCACGATGAGGGCCTGACGGTGTACCGAGCGGCGCAGCCACTGCTCCATGATGCGCTGAAGGGGACCTACAACACGACGGTCGTCCTCGAAGAACTCGGTTTGGTACTGCGCATCGGTCAACCCGGTACCGACAGCTACGATCCCCGTTTCGGGCCCGAGCACAGCACCCTCCTCGTCATCTCTCAATACGTTCGGAACGCACCCCAACTGCTGAAAATCCTCACCGGCCGCATGCCGGACGGACGCGTCATCGACGAGTCGGCGCCGGTTCTCATCGAAAGACTCGCGCGCGGAAACAATCTCGCCGAGACATTCCGGCGAGCCGACCGGAGAACGATCCGGTCCCATCAGGGGCTGATACTGCGGACCTTCGCGAGCATCCACGAACAGCTGCGCGCGATGCCGGAGAACCATCCGCTGCTGTATCGACTGACACCACCAGGCGTCGGGAAGGATGACACCGGCGGGTGGTACCTGAATCATATCGATTGGTACAAGGAGAATCTCTATCGACGACACTACGAGCGCTTCGGTGATCTGTTCGACGAGTTCGGCTTGCTCCGCGGCGACCCTTTCGCACCGTTGATCGATGAGGCTCGATCGATGCGGGAGTCCCGCCACCACATCCTGCATGCCGACCCGAACGCGGGTAACTTTCTCATCAGCAACGAGTTGCGCGTGACACTGCTCGACTGGGAGCTCGCCGTCACCGGTCCGAGCGCCTACGACTGGGCCAGGTTGGGCCACCTCATCCCAGGGATCGAGGTGCCTCGCGAACTCGGCGGCCCCGACATGGTCAAGTTCGCCCGAGTCGAGAAGTTCAAGCGGGTCATGAACGACACCGTCAAATTGGCGCCACTGGCTGCCGCCGGACAACTCACCCCGCAACTGATCGAATTCATCGAGACCGAATTCAGTGAAGCCGTGATCCAGGTACGTCAGCTGTCGGGTCACACCGACCTGCTGCCGCCACGCGCCGAACTCGAGATTCTCCGCTCCTGGCGACCGTGAAAGCGGATGGCGAACCCCTCACGTCGTCTTCCCCACGCCGGACGTTCATGACCTGTTCGGGTCCGAAGTGGTCCAGCTATCTTCGACGTTCACGCTGCCACCGCAGACGGGCAACGCCTATCCGACGCGTGCAGTGCCCGACATCGATATGGAGGACGACGTGGCGGACGAACCCGGTGGACTGACCGCCGAACACCCGCTCGCTCGTGCGCTGGCGGCGCACGCGCCGACGGGCTGGCAGCGGGTGGACGCGGTGTTCGCGGTCACGGTGGTGAGTGAGATCGCCCAGCTCGTGTATACCGTCGGCGGACAAGGCGTATCGATCGACCCACCGGAGCCGGTGCTCGCCATCGTCCGGGAACACCGCACGATCTCGGCCGGTTCCGCTGGGCAGCCGTGGTGGCGGATGCTGATCGCGATGACCAGTGCGGGCGAGGTCGAGGTCGCATACGACTACGGCGACGAGCCCTTCCCGGACGGTCAGCTGTTCGTGCCGGAGGCGTACCGCGCCGACCTCGAGGCGTATCCGCGCCGAAAAGTACCTGTGTGGTTGGCCGCGTATATCGGCCACGGCGACCGGCAGCGGCGCACTCCACAGCAGGCCGCCGCCCAAGCGCGCGCCGACCGAGCCGAACAGGTGTGGGCGGTGCTCGCGGAGAACGAGTTCCCGCCGTTCCCGCAGATGTGGGCCCGTTGGACGACCATCGCGGCGGCCTTCGTGGCAGCGAAGTCGGAATGGGGTCCGCGGATGCTGCCCTGGGTCGGCGTGTTCGAAGGCACCGCACGCGGTGGATCGACGTTGCACGCGCTTCCGGCCGGGCGAGCCGTGCTGTCCGGCGGAGTATGGAATGCGCCGACCTTGGACGCCGTGTACAACGCGGGCGCACCGATGCCGGAGCTGTACGGCGGCGCGCCGGACTGGGTCGCCGACCCGGTTTTGAATCCGCGGGCTGCTTCGGGCCTGCTGTCCTTCTGCTACTGGTGGGAAGCGGGGCGCTGGTACCGCGGGCAGTCACCGTCCGCGCAGGAATGCGCGCCCGCGGTGCCGGGCGTGTGGACGCGGGAAACGACCATCAAGATCGTGGCGGGCCTGTTCCCGGGCCAGGACGCGTCGGAGGCCATCGGAGCCTTACTGTCCGCCGCCGAGACGGGAGGGGTGACGCGAGCGGCGCTGATCGCCGTCTTCGGCGATGACGGCCGTTTCGACCTCGACGGCGCGCTCTACCAATTCTCGGCCGCAGGCCTACTGTCCACGGCGCCCGAGCCGATGCCCGCCGAACAGGCGATCAGCCGCGTACGCGACTACGTCACCGGTCGGCACCTGGACACCACCGGATACCCGCTGGCCCGGCTGACCGCCGACCGCTTGCGCTTCGGCTGGATGGTGCGCGTGCCCGCTCCCGAGAACACACAAGCCCACCGGGCGGTCTTCTATATCGCCGACGACGGCGAATTCGTGCACGCATCGTCGGCCATCGATCATGAGCAATTCGTCGCCGCGTTCGAACAGCGCTTCCTGGACCGCCACGGACTGGTGGTCTGACTCGGCGCCGGATATTTGCTGACAGTTCGCCATAAATCTTCCTGGGTATGCCCATCTCGAGTGGGATAGGTTGCTGCCACGCGACGCGAGACTCGGCGAACCGCCTCGGCGGTTCGCTCGACCCGCGAGGAGGAGGCCCGATCATGTCGCTGGAAACCAACAAGGCACTGGTCCGCAGGTTCTATCGGGAGATCGACACGGGAAACATCGACGCCATGGACGACCTCGTCGCGGAGGACTACATCGATCACTCGCCGCCGCCGCTTCCCGGCATCGGCCCCGGCCGAGAAGGCCTGAAGCAGGCATTTCGCATGTTCTGGGCCGCCACTCCGGGGCGGCACGAGATCGAGGACCAAGTCGCGGAAGGCGACCGGGTCGTCACGCGGCTGACCGCGTACGGGCGTCACACCAGGGACCTGCCCGGCATACCGGCGACCGGGCGCGAACTGACGGTGACGGGTACCGCGATCCACCGGATCGCCGACGGCAAGCTCGCCGAGAAGTGGTCCGACAGGGACGTGCTCGGGTTCTTGCAACAGTTGGGAGTGCTACCCGCAGTGGGAAGACGCTGACCGGCCCGGGTCGGGACATCCGTCACACGATCGACGCGGCCTCCCGACTACAAAAGAGAAACCGCGCATCAGCACTTGATGCGCGGTTTCCGTCTGTGGGCGAAGGGGGACTTGAACCCCCACGTCCCGAAGGACACTGGCACCTGAAGCCAGCGCGTCTGCCATTCCGCCACTCGCCCGAGCGACTGGGAGACAGTATCACGGCCTCGCGCTGGATACGAAATCGCCATTTCAGAGGCTTGACCGGGGGGCTGAACGGGTACGGGAACCTGGGGCCGTGGCCAAGAGTTACAGGTGTGGACGATCGTGGATATCATGCAATGAACGTGGTCGATTAACGACACGCCATACACGCGTGTCGTTGTTACGAATCAGGAAGAGACGCGCACCGAAGGGAGGCCGAGATGGGCATCGTTTCGCGATTCGAGCGTCGCCTGCAAGGCGCCGTCGGTGACGTGTTCGCCAGAGTCTTCGGCGGCAGTGTCGTACCCCAGGAGGTGGAGGCGGCGCTGCAACGCGAGGCCGCCGATCATGTCCAGGACCTGGGCGGCGGGCACCTGCTGGCACCCAACAGCTATGTGATCACGATCAACACCTCCGATCACCAGCAGCTGGATGCCGACCACGACCTCACCACCCGCGCATTCGCCAAACATCTACAGGACTACATCCGCGAGCAAGGCTGGCAGACCTACGGCGAAGTACACGTGGCGTTCGAGGCATCACCTACGCTGCACACCGGACAGTTCAGGGCGAGTGGCCGCGTCGATCCCGACGCCGGACACAGAGCCAGCGCGGCTCGCGGCCCCGAATCACCGCCACAACGACCTGCACACCCGCAACCAGGAGCTGGCCCCATGACGCAGAACTCAGGCTACGACCCGAGCCGTGAGCCCGCGGAGTCCGATCCACGCAACCGCGGGTACGCTCCACCGCCTGCCGGACGCGGCGGCCCGCAGAACGGCGCGTACCGCGACGACTACGGCCGTGGCGGCGCATACGGGGCGGATTACCAGGCGCCGGACGCGCAGCAGGGTTACGGCGACTATCAGAACGGCTACGACTACCCGCAGGGTGGCCAGGGCTACGGGCAGCAGGGTGGTTACGGCGAGTCCGGCTACGGCGGCCAGCAGGGCGGGTACGGCGAGTCCGGCTACGGCGGCCAGCAGGGCGGGTACGGCGAGCGCGGGTACGGCCAGCAAGGCTACGGCGACCAGGGCTACGGCCAGCAGGGCTACGGCGACCAGGGCTACGGCCAGCAGGGCTACAGCGACCAAGGCTACGGCCAGCAGGGCTACGCCGACCAAGGCTACGGCCAGCCAGGGTACGGTCAGCCCGGCTATGGGCAGTCGGGGTACACCGATCCGAGCTACGGCGATCAGAACTACGCCGACCAAGGCGGCTACGCTCAGGACGACCAGGGCGGCTACGGCCAGGCATACTCACAGCAACCGGGGTACGGCGCGCAGCAAGGCTACGCGGGCGGGCAAGGCTACGGCGCCGCGCCGCAGGCCGGTTCGGGCTATTCGGCGACGCTCCAGCTGGATGACGGCAGCGGCCGCACTTACCAGCTGCGGGAAGGCAGCAACATCATCGGCCGCGGCCAGGACGCGCACTTCCGGCTGCCCGACACAGGCGTCTCACGCAGGCACATCGAGGTGCGCTGGGACGGGCAGACCGCGATGTTGTCCGACCTCGGCTCCACCAACGGCACCCTGGTGAACGGCTCCCCCGTGCAGGATTGGCAGCTCGCCGACGGCGACGTCATCCGTGCCGGGCACTCCGAGATCCTGATCCGTATCGTCTGATCCCGTAAGCTCGCGGTGCAGGTCACGACATGGCTCTCGAGGGATTCGTCGGTCGTATCGTGATCGAAATCGACCGACGGCCCTATGATGCTGCCAACACACGCGCGGCGCCGACCCAGGGGCCGGCAAGACCAGCAAGCTGGTGGGGGTGGTCGAACCGCACCTACGGCACCGACGTACACGGTCGAACAGGAGGTGGAGCGCCGTGCAGGGACTGATCCTGCAACTGACCCGTGCGGGGTTCCTTCTGCTGTTGTGGTTGTTCGTGTGGGCTGTGCTGCGCACGTTGCGCAGCGACATCTACGCGGCATCCGGCATTCGGATCCAGCCCAGGGCCGCACGCGGTTCCGCGGTGCTGCCTTCCTTCAGCCGGGGCCAGAAGGGCGCCAAATTTCTTGTGGTGACTCAGGGTTCACTCGCCGGCACTCGCATCTCGCTCGGCACCCAACCGGTGCTGATCGGGCGTGCGGACGACTCCACGCTGGTACTCACCGATGACTACGCCTCGACCAGGCATGCGCGACTGTCTCCGCGTGGTGACGACTGGTACGTCGAGGACCTCGGCTCGACGAACGGCACCTACCTCGATCGCGCGAAAGTCACCACCGCCGTCCGTGTTCCGCTCGGCACGCCCGTCCGTGTCGGCAAAACAGTGATCGAGCTGCGATCGTGACACTTGTTCTCCGCTACGCAGCGCGCAGCGACCGCGGTCTCGTCCGAGGCAACAACGAAGATTCCGTGTACGCGGGCGCCCGGCTGCTCGCACTCGCCGACGGCATGGGCGGCCATGCCGCGGGAGAAGTCGCGTCCCAGTTGATGATCGCCGCGCTCGCCCACCTCGACGACGACGAGCCCGGCGACGATCTGCTCGGCAAGCTCGACGCGGCCACCCGAGAAGGCAACGCCGCCATCGCCGATCAGGTCGAGGAGGAGCCCGAGCTCGACGGCATGGGCACCACGCTCACCGCGATCCTGTTCGCGGGCAAGAAACTCGGCCTCGTGCACATCGGCGACTCGCGCGCCTACCTGCTGCGCGGCGGCGAGCTCGGCCAGATCACCCGGGACGACACCTTCGTCCAATCGCTGGTCGACGAGGGCAGGATCACACCGGAGCAGGCGCACACGCACCCGCAGCGCTCGCTGATCATGCGCGCGCTCACCGGCAACGAGATCGAGCCGACGCTGATCATGCGCGAAGCGCGCGCCGGTGACCGCTACCTGCTGTGTTCCGACGGTCTCTCCGACGTGGTCAGCGACGAGACCATCGCGAACACGATGCGCGAGGGCAGCACCGACGAGTGCGCCGACCGGCTCATCGAGCTGGCGTTGCGCAGCGGCGGTCCGGACAACGTGACCGTCGTCGTTGCCGATGTCATCGACCTGGACTACGGCCAGAGCCACCCGATCGTCGCGGGCGCCGCCTCCGGCGTCGACGAGGACACGCCGCCGCCGAACACCGCCGCCGGCCGTGCCTCCGCGTTGCGCCCGCCGCGCGCCGCGCCGCGCCGGGCCGCCGCCGCGCCCGAGCCGCCCGCGAAGAAGTCGCACCGGCTGCGCTGGATCGTGCTCGCGCTGGCGCTCATCGTCGCGGTCTGCGTGGGGCTCGTGGTCGGCTACAAGATGATCCGCAGCAACTACTACGTCGGCGCCGCCGACGGTTCGGTGGTGATCCTGCGCGGGCTGCCCGGTTCGATCATCGGTTACTCGATCCATGACGTGAATCTCGTCGGATGTGTGACCCGCAACGGGGAACTCACCCTGACCGAGCCCGGCGAGAGCGTGCCGTCGGCGTGTAAGCCGCTGAAGGTCACCGATCTGAAGCAGACCGGCCGCGAGCAGGTGGACAAGGGCTTGCCGCCGGGCTCGCTGGACAAGGCCAGGGACTCGATGACCTACCTCGCCCAGCGAGAACTGCTGCCGCCGTGCCCGGTCAAGGAATCGGCGCCGCAGCCGGGTGTCGTCCCGTCGCCCGCCGAGACCGCGGCCCCCGCGCCCAACGGCGCTCAGCCCGCTCCGGCCACCGCCGCGCCCGCGCCTGTTCCGGCGCCGGCGCCGGCGCCGGAACAGGGTGACGCCAGGGGCACCGAAATCAAGACACCGACGAAGTCGGAGGCTCCTGTCCCGCCGTCGAGCACGTCGACCGCCCCCCAGACCGCGGGGGAGAACTGCCGGGTGACGGACTGATGTCCGCGCCGGCACCGCCGTCGGCTGGGGCTTTTCCCAGTCCCCCGGGCGGCTTCGCTCCCGCGCCACCGCCGAGCACCAGACGCAACGTCGAACTTCTGCTGCTCGGGGCGGCGGCGGTGATCACCACGGTGTCTTTGTTCCTGGTCGAGGCCAGTCAGGAACAGTCGATCACCTTGGATATCGCCAAATACGGCTTGGCCTACCTGGCGTTGTTCGCGGTGGCGCACCTGGCCGTGCGGCGGTTCGCCCCGTTCGCAGACCCCCTGCTGTTGCCGATCGTGGCGTTGCTCAACGGACTCGGTCTCGTGCTGATCCACCGGCTCGACCTGGCCGACCAGCAGACCGCCGCCTACAACTCGTGGGCGACCCCCTCCCCCGACGCCAATCAGCAGATCTTGTGGACCGCGCTGGGCACGATCGTGTTCATCACGCTGCTGATCGCGCTGCGCGACTACCGCACCCTGGCCCGCTACAGCTACACCCTCGGCCTCATCGGCCTTGTCGCGCTGGCCGTTCCGGCTCTGCTGCCGAGCGCGTTCTCCGAGACCAACGGCGCGAAGATCTGGATCAGGCTGCCCGGGTTCAGTGTCCAGCCGGGTGAGTTCGCGAAGATCCTGCTGATCATCTTCTTCGCCTCGGTCCTGGTGGCCAAGCGCGAGATCTTCACCGCCGCCGGTCGCCATGTGCTCGGCATGGAGTTCCCGCGCGGCCGCGACCTCGGACCGATCCTGGCCGTCTGGGTCGTCTGCATCGGCGTGCTCGTGTTCGAGAAGGATCTCGGCACCTCGCTGCTGATCTTCACCACGGTGCTCGTGATGCTCTACATCGCCACCGAACGGGTCGGCTGGCTGGTCATCGGCGGCGGACTGCTCGCGCTCGGATTCGTCTTCGCCTACCAATTGTTCGGCCACGTGCGGGTCCGGGTGGAGACCTGGCTGCACCCGTTCGACGACTACAACAACACCGGCTATCAGATCTCGCAGTCGCTGTTCGGCCTGGCCACCGGCGGTCTCGCCGGGACCGGCCTCGGCAGCGGCAGGCCGAACCAGGTGCCGTTCGCCAAGACCGACTTCATCGTCACCACCATCGGCGAGGAACTCGGCCTGATCGGGCTCGCCGCAGTGCTGGCGCTGTTCCTGGTATTCGTCGTGCGCGGGCTGCGCACCGCCCTCGCGGTGCGCGACAGCTTCGGCAAATTGCTCGCGGCCGGCCTGTCGTTCACCATCGCGATCCAGCTGTTCGTCGTGGTCGGGGGTGTGACCAAGCTGATTCCGCTGACCGGTCTCACCACCCCGTTCATGTCCTACGGCGGGTCTTCGCTGCTGGCCAACTACGCGTTGCTGGCGTTGCTGATCAAGATCTCCGACGCCGCCCGCGCACCCGCCCCGGTGCGCAAGAAGGAACCGGCGCCGATCGCCGACGCGCAGACCGAACTGCTGCGGCGCGATGGCGCGCGACCGGAGGCGGGGCCGCTGACATGAACACTCCACTACGCCGAGTCGCGATCGCGGTGATGGTGATGGTCGTCGCACTGCTGGCGAACGCCACCTACGTCCAAGTGATCAAGGCCGACGACCTGCGCTCCGATCCGCGCAACTCCCGGGTTCTGCTGGACGAGTACGCCCGCCAGCGCGGGCAGATCTCGGCAGGCGGCACCGTGCTGGCCGGCTCGGTCGCGACCGATGACCGCTACAAGTACTTGCGCACGTACCCGAGCGAGCCGAAGGCGTACGCACCCGCCACCGGGTTCTACTCGATGCAGTACGGCAGCACCGGACTGGAACGAGCCGAGGACTCGGTGCTCAACGGCTCCGACAGTCAATTGTTCGGCAGCCGCCTCGTCGACCTGATCTCCGGCCGCGACCCGCGCGGCGGCAACGTGGTCACCACGCTCAACCCGTTGATGCAGCAAGTGGCCTACGACCAGATGACCAGCAAGGGCTACACCGGTTCGGTGGTGGCGATCGAGCCGAGCACCGGCAAGATCCTGACCATGGTCTCCACGCCCAGCTACGACCCGAACCTGCTGTCCGGGCACGACGGTGCGCGCGGCACTCAGGCGTGGGAAACGCTGAGCGCGGATCCGCACCACCCCATGCTCAATCGCGCCATCTCGCAGACCTATCCGCCCGGATCCACGTTCAAAGTCGTGGTCACCGCCGCCGCGCTGTCCAACGGCGCCGCGACTCCCGACGACCAGTTCACCGCCGCGCCGAACATCACGCTGCCCGGCACCAGCACCACGCTGGAGAACTACAACGGCTCCACATGCGGTCCCAACCCGACAGCGTCGCTGTTCGAAGCGTTCCGTCGCTCGTGCAACACCGCGTTCGCCGAACTCGGCGTCAAGGTGGGTGCCGCGAATCTCAAGGACGAGGCGGCCGCGTTCGGCATCGGCCCGCACCGAGGGATCCCGATGCCGGTGGCGGAGAGCACCGTCGGCACCATCTCCGACGACGCCGCCCTGGCCCAGAGCAGCATCGGGCAGCGCGACGTGGCGTTGACCCCGCTGCAGAACGCGGTCGTCGCGGCGACCATCGCCAACGGCGGCGTCCGGATGGAGCCCTACCTGGTCGATCAGTTGCAGGGCCCGGATCTGAGCGAGCTGTCGAAGACCAAGCCGGTCTCGGTCGGCCAAGCCGTCAGCGCCGATGTAGCGTCGACCGTGACCAACCTGATGATCGCGTCGGAGGGCAACACCTCTGGAGGTAACCAGACCCCTTATCAGATCGCGTCCAAGACCGGCACCGCGGAGCACGGGAGCAACCCGCGCAACACGCCGCCGCATGCTTGGTACATCGCGTTCGCCCCCGCGCAGAACCCGAAGATCGCCATCGCGGTGATCGTGGAGAACGGTGGGGACCGGGCGCTTGCCGCGACCGGTGGCTCGGTCGCCGCGCCGGTGGCTCGCGCGGTTCTCGACGCCGGTCTTCGAGGGGGCTGAACGATATGGATGTGCGAGTGAAGGTACGGGGACCTCGATGCTGAACAACGGTGCGATGATCGCCGACCGGTACCGGCTGCAGCGACTGATCGCGACCGGCGGCATGGGCCAGGTCTGGGAAGCGCTGGACACCAGGTTGGACCGCAGGGTCGCGGTCAAGGTGCTGAAGTCGGAGTTCTCGGCCGACCCGACGTTCCGGCATCGATTCCGCACCGAGGCGAAGACCACCGCCCAGCTGAATCACCCCGGCATCGCGGGCATCTACGACTACGGCGAGACGATCGACCCGCAGGGCAGCGAGATCGCCTACCTGGTCATGGAATTCGTCCAGGGTGAGCCGCTGAACACGGTGCTCAACCGCCTGGGCAGGCTATCGGTCGCCCAGGGCCTCGACCTGCTCGAGCAGACCGGCCGTGCCCTGGAGGTGGCGCACCGCGCGGGCGTGGTGCACCGCGATGTGAAGCCGGGCAACATCCTGGTCACCCCGACCGGTCAGGCAAAGATCACCGACTTCGGTATCGCCAAGGCGGTGGACGCCTCACCGGTGACCAAGACCGGCATGGTGATGGGCACCGCGCAGTACATCGCACCGGAACAGGCGGTCGGCGAGGACGCCACCGCGGCCAGCGACGTCTACTCCCTCGCCGTGGTCGGCTACGAAGTGCTGGCAGGCCAGCGGCCGTTCACCGGCGACGGCGCGCTCACCGTCGCCATGAAGCACGTGCGTGAGACGCCGCCCCCGATGCCGGCCGATCTGCCCGGCAACGTGCGCGAACTGGTCGAGATCACGATGGAGAAGGACCCGGCGCGCCGCTACGCCAGTGGCGGCGAGTTCGCCGACGCGGTCGCCGCGGTGCGCGCGGGCCGCCGTCCGCCGCCGCCGAGTGGTACCCATCCCGCCGCGCCCTTGACCGGTGCTACGCGGGTGCTCCCGCCGGGCCCGACCGCCGTTATCCCCTCCACGCCACCCGACTTCGACGGGGCGACGGTGCGCTACTCGACGCCCGCGGCCGGCGCGGTGGGCGCGGCGAATCGCGCGGGCACGATCGCGGCTCCGGCCACCGTGCTGAGCCGTGGCACGGCGGGCGATCAACCGCCCGGTGGCGACAAGCGGTTCACCACCGCCCAGAAATGGCTGACCGTACTCGGCATCGGCGCCGTCCTGCTCGCCGCGCTCACGGCCTACCTGCTCTTCGGTGGCGACACCAATCCGGATTCCACGCCGTCGCCGACCGCGACGGTCGCACCGAACCCGAAGCCGGTCCCGCCGGTGGCCACCACGACCACTCCCAAGCCCGCACCCGCGCCGGTGGAAACCGAGACCTACGAACCGACCACCACCGAGCCGAAGACCACGACACCGGAGCCGACGACGACCACCGCGCCGCCCACCACCACGGCACCGAGCACGACGAAGCCGACGACCACCGCGCCCACTGCCACCGCAACGCGCCCGCGCATCCCGACTCTCGACCTACCATTCCCAGAGATTCCCGGTGCCCGGGGGCCTTCGGCCACTCGCAGCGGATCCGCCACTTCTTCGCAAGGACTGCCATGACGACCCCGAAGAATCTCTCGTCTCGCTACGAGCTGGGCGAGATCATCGGGTTCGGCGGTATGTCCGAGGTGCACAAGGCCCGCGACATCCGGCTGAGCCGCGACGTGGCGATCAAGGTGCTGCGGGCGGACCTCGCCCGCGATCCCACGTTCTACCTGCGGTTCAAGCGCGAAGCGCAGAATGCCGCCGCACTCAATCATCCGGCCATCGTCGCGGTCTACGACACCGGTGAGGCCGAGGTGGACGGCGGCCCGCTGCCGTACATCGTGATGGAGTACGTCGACGGCGACACACTGCGCGACATCGTGCGCGGCAAGGGGCCGCTGCCGCCGCGCCGAGCGATGGAAATCGTCGCTGACGTCTGCGCCGCCTTGGATTTCAGCCACAAGGCCGGGATCGTGCACCGCGACATGAAGCCCGCCAACATCATGATCAATCGGTCCGGCGCGGTGAAGGTGATGGACTTCGGCATCGCGCGCGCGATCGCCGACAGCTCCAACCCGATGACGCAGACCGCGGCGGTGATCGGCACCGCGCAGTACCTCTCGCCGGAACAGGCGCGCGGAGAGACGGTGGACGCCCGCTCGGACGTCTACTCCGTGGGTTGTGTGCTGTTCGAAATCCTCACCGGGGAGCCGCCTTTCACGGGTGACTCCCCGGTCGCCGTCGCCTACCAGCACGTCCGGGAAGATCCGCGGCTGCCCTCGCACGTGCACCCGGGGGTGCCCCGCGAACTGGACTCGGTCGTGCTCAAGGCGATGAGCAAGAACCCGGCCAACCGGTATCAATCCGCAGCCGAGATGCGCGCCGACCTGATCCGGGTACTCGGCGGCCAGAAGCCCAGCGCCCCCATGGTGATGACCGACGAGGACCGCACCACCTTCATGAGCGCGGACGAGCCTCCGCCGCGGAACTACCGCACCGTCGAACGCCACGACGACACCGCAGAGCAGGACCCGGCCGAACCGAACGGCCAGCGCCGAACCGCCTACATCGCGCTCGGCGCCGTCGCGGCCGTCGCCGTGGCTTTCGCTTTGTTCTGGGTGCTGCTCGGACCGGGCAGCAGGCCGGACCAGGTAGCCGTTCCCGATCTGTCCAACAAGTCCTCGCAGCAGGCGCAGGACGCGCTGCAGAAGCTCGGCTTCACGGTGGCGATCCAGCAGAAGCCCGACGGCAAGGTCGCCACGGGCAACGTCATCGCGACCCAGCCCTTGGGCGGCTCACGGATCGATGAGGGAAGCACCGTCACGGTTCAGGTGTCCTCCGGGCCCGCCCAAGTGCAGGTGCCGAAGCTCACGGGGCTGACCCAGGAGCAGGCCGAACAGGTGTTGAATTCCAAAGGCCTGCGGATCAACTCGAACATCGAGCGCAAACCGTCGAGCACCGCCGAGAAGGATCAGGTGATCGAGCAGAATCCGTCGCCGGGTTCGAAGGTCGACGTGGACTGGGAAGTCGTCGTCACGATCGGCACCGGCCCGGAAGCGGTTCGCGTTCCCTACGTCGTCGGCCAGACGATCGACGTGGCTCAGCCGAATATCGAGGGCAACGGTTTCAAGGTTGTCGTGCAAGAGGTGCAGTCCTCGAAGCCGAAGGGCGAGGTGGTCGCCTCCAGCCCGGCCGGCGGCAGCAACGCGGAGAAGGGCTCCACGGTTACCGTCCAGGTGTCCGCGGGCGATCTGAAGATGCCGTCGCTGGTCGGCCTCACTGTCTCGCAGGCGGTGGAGAAGCTGCGCGCGGAAGGTTGGACCGGCAGCACCAGCCAGATCAGCCAGTCGCCGCAGGGAACCTTCGACGCGGGCAATGTCGGACGCATACTCAGCCAGCAGCCGTCCGCGGGCAGTTCGATCCAGAAGAACAGCGCCATCCTGGTCGGTGTGGGGGTACTGGGTCCGCCGTGATCGGGCGTGGTCACCGGTATCCAGAAAACGAGACCATCCGGTGTGAATTGCGGGAGAATGATGCTGCTCCATCCCAATCAGCGCAGCTGAGCACGAGGAGGTAGCTCATGACCACTGCCAGGGACATCATGAAACCCGGCGTTCAGTGGATCTCCAAGGACACGACTGTCGAGCAGGCCGCGCGCACCATGGCCGAACTCAACGTCGGGTCGCTGATCGTCTCGGACGACAACGAACGGATGTGCGGCATCGTCACCGACCGCGACATCGTGGTGAAGTGCATCGCTCAGGGCAAGAGCCCCGCGAACTGCCGGGTCGAGGAACTGTGCGAAGCGACGCCGCGGTGGGTCGATGCCAACGCCGACATCGAGGAAGTCCTCGATGAAATGGAGAGCAACCGGGTCAAGCGCATGCCCGTCATCGAGGACAAGCGGCTGGTCGGCATGATCAGCGAAGCGGACCTGGCCAGGCATCTGGACGATAACCAGCTCGGCGAGTTCGTGACCGCCGTCTACGGGCGTCCGTAGATTTCGAACCGCTGCGGAGGGCGGTACCCCACCGCCCTCTCGGATGGGTCTGCCACCGGGCTCCCGCCCTGCGATGCGAACTCGACGCAGTTAGGGCGGGCGGCACAATCCGGTCGAGGTGTGGTGTGAGCCGACGCCCGGCCGCGGACGGCAGGCCGTCGTCCGCGGTGCGTCGCCCCTCGTCGTGGCACGACCCCGGCGTCAGATCCGGTCGGCCTTCGGCAGATACCGCAGCACGGCGACATCGCCGACTTGCGTCACGCCCGCCAGCCGCATCCTGCGGTGGGGCGCCCCCGGGAAATCGGCCGGGTCGAGGAACCGCGGGGCCGCGACGTCACCCACCAGGATCGGCGCCACCGCGAGGTGCAGTTCGTCGGCCAGATCGGCGGCGAGGAACGCGGTATGGACGCGGGTGCCGCCCTCCACCATGAGACGGTCGACACCCCGGCGGCCCAGATCGTCCAACAGCGCACCGAAGTCGAGTTCGGTGCCGAGATCCACCACATCGGCCAGTCCGCTCAGCCGGGTGGTGAGCTTCGCCGCGCCCGCCGCGGTGGTGTAGACGAGCTTGCCGCCGCCGTGGTGCCAGAACCGCAGTTCGGGATCGAGCTCGCCGCTCGCGGAGACCGTCACCTTCAACGGATACTCCGGCTTGCCCGCGGCGAGACGGGCCGCCCTGCGCTCGGCGCTGCCGACGAGCAGTCGCGGATTGTCGCTGCGCAGGGTCTGCGCTCCGACGAGGATGGCGTCGGAGTCCGCGCGGACCTGGTCGACCCGATCGAAGTCCGCCGCGTCGGACAAGCGCAGTCGCTCGGGGCTCGCGTCGTCGATGTACCCGTCGATACTCGTCGCGACCGACAGGAGCACATGCGGACGGGTCACTGCAGCACCAGCGCGGCGACCTCCGCCTCCAGCTTCTGCACCAACCCTTCGGCGGGACGCTCACCGCACACGCCCAACCAGTTCGCCAGCATTCGGTGCCCGCCCTGGGTGAGCACCGATTCCGGGTGGAACTGCACACCGTGGATGGGCAACGTGCGATGCCGCATCGCCATCACGATCCCGCTCTCGGTGCGCCCGAGCACCTCGATCTCCTCCGGCAGGGTGTCCTCGAGCACGGTGAGGGAGTGGTAACGCGTGGCGGTGAACGGGTCGGACAGACCAGCCAGCACGCCCGCACCGATGTGGAAGACCTCGCTCGTCTTCCCGTGCAGCAACTCGGGAGCCCTGGTGACCGTGGCGCCGAAGGCCGCCCCGATCGCCTGATGGCCGAGGCATACGCCCAGCAGCGGGACGTTTTCTTCCGCGCAGGCGCGCACCAACGGGATACTGGCGCCCGCACGGTCCGGAGTGCCGGGGCCCGGACTGATCAGAATGCCGTCGAAGTCACGGACCACCGCAGCGACGTCGGCCAGATTCGGATCGTCGTTACGCCAGACGACCGCGTCGACACCCAGTTGACCGAGGTACTGCACCAGGTTGAAGACGAAGCTGTCGTAATTGTCGACGACCAGAACACGCATGGCATCGAGATTACGTGCCCGCCCGGCACCGCGTCGCATCCATTACCTGTTGGGATAGCCTAGAGACCACGACCTGCACGCCGAATACGAGGACGTCATGCCCAAGTCGAAGGTCCGTAAGAAGACCGACTATACGATCAACCCCGCCAGCCGGACGCCGGTGAAGGTGAAGGCCGGGCCGTCGCCGGTCTGGTATGTCGCCATCATGCTCGGATTCATGCTCGCCGGGCTGGCCTGGCTGCTCGTCTACTACTTGGCGGCCGAGCAGATCAGCTGGATGAACGATCTCAACGCCTGGAACTTCCTGATCGGCTTCGGTCTGATGGTGGTGGGCCTGATCATGACGATGCGCTGGCGCTGAGCGGCGACATCGCGCAGATTACAGACGTGTCATTCATGCACACCTGTGGATGAGCCTGTGGACAACTCGAGGAGCGATTGGGGAGTGCCGTGAGTTCGGAGTCCGCGGTCCCCGGCTCGCCGGACCATGACGAGCCGAGCCTGGCCTGGACCACGCCCACCTCCGCGCTCGTCGCGGTCGCCGTGGGCGGCGTCGCGTTGGCCGTCGCGGCGGTGGTCACCAACGAGGCGGCGAGCCGCCTGCTCGTAGGACTGGCAGCGGCCGGATTGCTCGCCCTCACCGCGCTCGGGTTCCGGCAACGCCCGCGACTGTCCGTGGTGCCCGGCGCGCAACCACGCATGGTGGTCCGCACCCTGACGGGACCTGACGAATACACCCCCGAGCAAATCGTGCGCGCCCGTGTGGTGAGCTACCGCCGTCTCGGGCGGAAGATGCCGATGCTGGAACTAGACGTCCAGCACGACGGGATGGACCGGCTGCTGATCTTCGGCCGCTGGGATCTGGGCGCCAACCCCGAGTTCGTATATCAAGACCTTGTCCAAGCCCTCCGGCTCACCCAGGACAAGACCCGCTGACGACGCCGCGGCCGGGACATTCGGCAAACCCGGCCGCGAATGTTTCACGTGAAGCGAATCCCGCTGTCAGGCAGTCGAAGTGATCGCGCCCACAGCCACCAGCCCCAGCGCCGCGAACGCGACGAGCGCCACCGCGATCCAGCCGACCGTCCGTGCCGCTTGCGGAGTGCGTACTCGCAGCCAACCCGGCAGGAACAGAATGCCGAGCGTGGCGACGGTGCCCGCGGCCAGACCGCCGAGATGACCCCAGAGCGAGATGCCGGGCAGTGACAGGCTGATGAACACGTTGATGCCGATGATGATCAGCATCTGATTCGGGTTCTGCCGCAACCGGAGCAGAATGATCGTGATCGCACCGAACAGGCCGTACACCGCGCACGACGCACCTGCCGTGAGACTGTTCTGCGACAACAGCATGACCCCGGCGGAGCCGCCGAGCAACGAGACCAGGTACACCGCCAGGTAGCGCAGCCGGCCCAGCACCAATTCGGCATCCCGGCCCACCACATACAGCGCGAACATGTTCAGCAGCAGGTGGATGGGACCGTAGTGCAGGAACCCGGAACCGAGCACCCGCCACCATTCGCCGTCCGCGACCGCCGGTGCGAACAGCACCCAGTCGAAGAACAGCGCGGAGCCGCGCTGGTTGTCCATCAGGCTCTTGGCCTGCGCCGCGGTGATCGCGTAGATCACCACGTTGAGCGCGATCAGCACATAGGTCACATAGGGTGCGGACATCCGGGGCGCTGCCGCGCCCGAGACCGTCCGCACCGGCGCGGCGTCGCGCTGATCCACGCGCAGACAGTCGACACAGTGCTGACCGACGGCCGCGGGTCGCAGGCACTCCGCACAGGACGGCCGCCCGCACCGCGTGCAGGCCAGGCCGGTCGGGCGATTCGGATGGCGGACGCAGGTGGGTGCGGGCGGCTGGGGATTCATAGTCTCATTCGATCGTGATCTTGGTGATGACGACGGGCTCCATGGGCCGGTCGTTGCGATCGGTCCTGGTGGTCGCGATGGCGTCGACGACCTTCCGGGATTCCGGGTCAACGACTTCACCGAAGATGGTGTGCTTGCGGTTGAGGTGCGGCTGCGGACGAACGGTGATGAAGAACTGGGAGCCATTGGTGCCCGGCCCCGCGTTGGCCATCGCCAACAGGTAGCCACGGTCGAACCGCAGCTCGGGGTGGAACTCGTCGCCGAATTCGTAGCCGGGGCCGCCGCGACCGGTCCCGGTGGGGTCGCCACCCTGAATCATGAAACCGGCCATCACGCGATGGAACAGGGCGCCGTCATAGAACGGACCGCTGTTGCCTCCGCTGGCGTTCGCCGTGGTGTACGGAGCCGAACCGTCGGCGAGACCTAGGAAGTTGCGGACCGTCTTGGGCGCGTGGTTACCGAAAAGCGCGAGCTTGATATCGCCGTGATTCGTGTGCAGCGTTGCCACGGATGTCTGATTCGGTGAGGTCACGCCGCCCATCGTGCCACGGTCGGCGACGCGGCCGCGGAACTGGGCCGGACCGTGCTGTGAGCTGGGCCTCCTGCGCGAATCACCGGGCTGTGCATAGAGTGGTCCAATGACCTCTGGGCGCCTGCATGTCTCGTCGCGTTCACGTAATCGGCTCCTTCTCGCCGCCGCCGTCGCGCTGACGGGTGGCGTGGCCTATCTGGCCCGCACCCGGCGGCCGCAGCCGCCGGAACCCGCGCCCGCGCCGCCGCGCATCGGATACTCCCGCAACGGCTCCACGCCGACTCCATTGGCGGAGACCGGCGTGGAGACCGAGCGCTGACGACACAGCGGCGGATCAGCGACTGACCGTCTTCTTGTACTGACGCAGGGCCAGCGGCACGAACACCACCAGGATCACCACCACCCAGGCCAGCGAGGTGATCACCGGGTGCTGCAACGACCAGGCATCCGGCGTCGGCGCGAGCGGGCTCGTGTTCCCGAACAGTTCACGCGTCGCCTGGGTCAACGCGGACACCGGGTTCCATTCCGCGATCACCCGCAGGACGGTGGGCAGTTTCTCGCTGGGGACGAACGTGTTGGCGATGAACGTGAGCGGGAAGATCACCATGAAGCTGGCGTTGTTGAACACCTCCGGCGCCCGCACCAGCAGCCCCACCACGGCCATGATCCAGGACACCGCGTAGGCGAACAGCAGCAACAGGATGTAGGCCAGCACTGCGTCCAGGAACGAACCGCGGATGCGCCAACCCACGAGCAGACCGGTCAGCGACATGACGGTCAGGCTGACCACGTTGATCACCACATCACTGATCGTGCGGCCGACCAGCACCGCCGACGAGGCCATCGGCAGCGAGCGGAATCGGTCGATGATGCCCTTCTGCATGTCCTCGGCCAGCCCGGCGCCGGTGAAGGTCGCACCGAACACCACGGTCTGCGCGAAGATGCCCGCGATGAGGAACTCGCGATATCCCCCGGAGAGACCCGGCACGTCGATGGCCGCGCCGAAGACATAGGCGAACAGCAGCACGAACATGATCGGCGAGAGCGTGGAGAAGATCAGGACGTCGGGTACCCGCTTGATCTTGATGACGTTGCGTTTCGCGATGGTCACACTGTCGCTGACCACTATGGACAGGCGCGCGCCCAGCGAGGGCCTGCCCAGGACCGGGGCGGTGGCGGTCATCGGATCGTTCCTTCCGTAGCTCCCAGCTCGTCGTTCGCCGCGTCACCGGCGGCGATCGCCTCCGCCTCATGACCGGTGAGGGTGAGGAAGACGTCGTCCAGCGACGGGCGGCGCAGACCGACGTCGTGGATCTGCACGCTGTGCTCGGCCAGCCGCCCCACTGCCTCCACAAGTGCCTGCGACCCGTCGGAGACCGGGACGATGATCCGGCGCAACCCCGGTTCGAGATGAATCTCCCCGTCCGCCAAACTCTTCAGCGCGGCCTCGGCCGTCGCGAGATTGTCCACGCGATCGACGGTCAACTCGATGCGGTCGCCGCCGACCATGGTCTTGAGTTCGTCCGCGGTGCCCTTGGCGATCACCTTGCCGTGGTCGATCACCGCGATCGAATCGGCGAGCCGATCCGCCTCCTCCATGTACTGGGTGGTGAGCAGCAACGTTGTCCCACCCGCGACCAGTTCTTCGATGACGTCCCAAAGATCCAGGCGCGCACGAGGGTCCAGTCCGGTGGTGGGCTCGTCGAGGAACAGCACGGGAGGGTTCGCAACCAACGCGCCCGCCAGATCGAGGCGACGGCGCATGCCGCCGGAGTAACCCTTGACCGGCCGGTCCGCGGCGTCGGTGAGCCGGAATCGATCGAGCAATTCGCGCGCGCGTTCCTTACTTCGCTGCACCCCCATGTGATAAAGACGTCCCACCATTTCCAAATTCTCGAAACCGGTGAGGTATTCGTCGACCGCGGCATACTGTCCCGACGCCCCGATGCGGGAACGCAACATCTGTGGATCGCGCAGCACATCGATTCCGGCGACCGTCGCGTGTCCGGCATCCGGGACCAGCAGGGTGGTGAACACGCGGACGGTGGTGGTCTTGCCTGCGCCATTGGGTCCGAGCAGTGCGGTGACGGTGCCTTCCGGGACTCGCAGATCGAGTCCGTCGAGGGCCACCAGCTGGCCGTATCGTTTGACCAGACCCTCGGCGACTATTGCGTCGGGCATGATTCTCCTGAAGTTGACGAGTTCGGTGCGAATGAGTGCGACCCCGGGAGCCCCGGGCGCGGATCAATTCGCTGGATCGGATCACCGGCCGATACCCGGCACAGTATTGTCCCGCTCGCCGACAATTTCATCCGATTTGTTTCCGGAGACCTGTCTGCCCTGGAAGGACGACTCGTGCAACGCGAGAAGGCCGCATTCCGATCCGGTCGGTGCTCGGGGGTACCGGATCGGAATGCGACCGGTTCGATGATCCCGCGCGTACGGGTACCTGAGCGCGCGTAGCGGACTACCCGAATCGCCGAGGTCCCGTACTCGGATGACGGAAATTCGCATGCGCGTTGTCGCGGCGGGCGGGGGCGCTCCGCGCGAACAGTCCGGTCGGTGATCACGAACACATGTTCGCATCGGGGTACGACACATTCGGCCCCCGCGCGGGGCGGCACCACGCCCCCGAATGGCGGACACGCCCGAGCGTTCTCGTGGATTCCTTTCTTCGGCGACCGGTCGGCATGTTGTGCACAACGCGTATCCGCAGCAGGTCATGCTGCCGTACAGCCATGGAAACGCTTGCTTTACAACACTTTTGGCAAACACTAAGCCAACAGGCAGGAATGGCGTGGGTGACCGAGGGGCCAGGGACAACTGCCATGCGACATCCAGAAAGTAAGCCCAACCAAAAAAGACTTGGAGCGTGGCCGTCCCCCCGCACACACAAACGCACATCATCGAGTAGCATCGTTCTCGTCGGCCCCTCCCCCCCCGGGCCGACCCTACGCGGGCCTCGGCTAACTCCCCCCCTTCGCCGAGGCCCGCTCCCCATTTCAGACCAGGTCAGACCCCTGTCCCCGCTTGGCCGTCGCCCGGTTCGAGCGCCTGCCACGCGGCAGTGAGGCGTTGCGCGCGCACGCGCCCGGCGGTGGCCAGCAGTGGCCGGTCACGCTCCCACCGCTGCCGTGTCACGGGGTCGGCGGACTGCCACAAAGGCTCGAGTTCGGCCAGCACGTCACCGAACGAATCGAAGACCCCGCCGAGGGCGACGTGCACCCCGGCAGCACCCGGTGCATCGATGTCCAGACCGCGCACGGCGGCCACCAGTGTCAACAGTCGTTGCCGACTCGCGCGCGGCCACTGCGACACCCGAGCCACCCGCACCAGCCAGCCCAGCGTGGCGGCCAGCACGTGGATGTCCTCGATCGTGCGGAACGGCTTGAGGTAGTCCAGATATCCGTCACCGGGAAGCGGCAACGCCGGCACGCCGGTCAGCACGACCGACGCGTGCGGGACCTCGGGCGCGAACGACAGCGCGGGATGATCGGTCAGGCGCACGCCTGGTTCCCCCGTCTCGACCGTGCAGGCGCGCAACCGGTTCCGCCCGTCCGGCGCCGTGCCGACACTGGCGATCACCACCAGCTGTCGCGCGTAAGAGCCCATGGTCGCGAACGACTTGGTGCCGTCGAGCAGCCAGACCCCGTCCCGCTCGGTGAGCGTGGTGCGGATCGCGGCGGGGTGACCGCCGCCTTCCTCGGTGGCGCACATCGCGACCAGGTCGTCGTCCGGCAGGTCCGGAATCAGCGTCCGCAGCGCTTCCTGATAGCCGGACAGGAAGGCGAACCCGAGCCGGTCGGCTCCGAAGCCACCCGCGATCGACACCTCCACCGGCTGCTCGAAACGATTCGCCGCCACGCGATGTCGCGTCCACGCCGCGGCGACATCATCGAGCGGCGCGGCCGCCACCGGCTCGGTCAGCAGGAAGTCGAGCAGAGTATCCACCTCAGCACGGTAACCGAGCAGCGACTCGCTCGGGAGGGCTCGGTCCGGACGGCGGCCCGCCGACCAGGGTGAACGGCGCTTCGATATCGCGTGGGAGCATGCGTCGACGGAACGCCCGGAAGACCGGCGATCTATGAGCAACGGTCGGCCCTGCGTAAGCCGATTCCGTCGACGAGCCTGCTTGACTGAACTGCCGCGCCGTACCGGAAGGAGTTCGACCTGTGCCGGAACTGGAAGAAAGTCGCAAGAAGGCACTTTTCGATTCCGAAGCCAGACTGTCCTGGGTCCTGGCGGCACTCGCCGGGTTGATCGGTGCGGCGGCGTTCATGCACACCGCTGGCTATTTCGTCACTTTTATGACGGGCAATACCGAACGGGCCGTCCTCGGGTACTTCCACGACGAATCGGACATGGGTTTGGCGGCCGCGGGATTGCTGATGTCCTTCCTGTCCGGTGTCGTGGTGGCCTCATGGTGCCGCAGACGCTACTGGTCCGGGCACCCACACGGGCCAACTCTGCTCACCACTGTCTGCCTGGCGCTGGCCTCGGCCGTCGACCTGCTCGAATACCAGACGTCCAGCAAGCCGATCGGTCTGCTGCCGATCTTGTTCGTCGCCTTCGGCGTCGGCGCGCTCAACACATCGTTCGTCCGCAACGGTGAGGTCTCCATACCGCTCAGCTACGTCACCGGGACGCTCGTCAAGCTGGGTCAGGGTATCGAACGCCACCTCAGCGGTGGCGACTACGCGGACTGGCTCGGGTACTTTCTGCTCTATGCCGGTTTCTCGCTCGGCGCGCTGCTCGGCGGACTGCTGAGCCTGCTGGTCGCCGGCTGGGCCATGCTGATCACCGCGACAGTCGTGTGCCTGCTCGTCACCGGCTACACCTATCTGCACCTGGATCGGCACGGTCCCCTCACGCGGTAAGCCACCGCCGGGTGACCGCGGGACTTCGCGACTACCGTGGCCGCGTGCAGAATATCGAAGACGAAGCCGCCGCCTTCGCCGCGCTCGTCATGCAGCATCTGGCGGCGCTGGGCGAAACCGATGTCGAATACGACCAGGACGAGTTCGCGATACGGATCGGCGATCTGTTTCTCGACCTGCACAACATCTTTCGGGAAACGCGTGAGCTCGATGCCACGGAGCGCGACGTCCGGGTCGCGCAGCACTGCGACGCCGTGCGTGAGCTAAGCGCCCCCGCGCCTGGCTGGCCTTCGGTGCGGTCCATGCTGCGGCCGGTATTGCGTCCCAACAGCTTCGGCGCGGGCGTCGAACCGGAATCGCGGCCGATCGCTCGCTCCGCGTTTCCATTCGTGGACGAGATGGTCGCCATCGATATGCCCCACACCCGGTCGATCGTTACCTACGCGTCGTTGCGCGAATGGGACGTGAGTCCCGAGGAGGTTTTCGCGGCGGCGCGCGAGAACCTCGGGGCGATAGTAAGTTTCACCGACATCGAGGAAGACGGCATCCTGCAATTCGTCGACGACGGCGACGGCTACTGCACCTCGTGGCCACTGGTCCCCGGCTGGCTCGCCGGTTCCGGCTTCGGAACCCGACCACCTGTCGCCTTCATGCCCGACGTCGACACGCTCATCATCGCGACCGGTGCGGACGATCTCGAGCCGATCTTCGAGGTGGTGGAAGAGCAGTACCGTGACGCGTCCCGGCCGGTCTCGCCACAGGGGTACACCGTGGACGACAGTGGCGCGGTCATTCCGCTCGATCGTTCACCCGCGCACCGCCACCTGCCCGCCGTGCAGCGGGCCCGATGCGGTTTGGCGGTCACCGAATACGACGCGCAAGCTCAGATTCTCAACGAGATCGTCGAGCGGGATCTGGAATTCACGCCCTATGACCTCGAGTCCGCCTATGTCGGTTCGGTCATGTACGGCCACGGCGACAACGGCCCCTTCACGATCACCGTCTGGGGGGAGGGTGTCGACTACTTGCTCCCGGAGGCCGACTACGTCGCCTTCTGCCGTGACGACCGAGGTGAACTGGAGCGTCTTTTCGAGGTCCCGTTCGATGCTGTCGTCGGACTGACCGGCCTCACTCCGGTCCCGGATCTCTCACCTCGCCGCTACGAAATCCGCCACTGGCCGGATGCCGAGACGCTGGCCGCACTGGAAGCGGCGGCGGTCTCTCCCTGACGTGCGAACTGCGGTGCGACTGCACCAGAGGAATCAGAATCGGCGGGCGCCTGTCACCGGCATCGAGGAGAGGGGGGAAGTGGTCACGCCCGTGCCGTAAGTCGATGCGTGGATGACTTTGCCGTCGCCTGCGTAGAGGGCGGAGTGGCTTCCGCCGTAGAACGAGACCATGTCGCCGGGACGCAATTCGTCGAGCGGTACCGGCGTTCCGGCGGCGAGCTGGTCGTAGCTGGTGCGTGGCAGCTCCACGCCGGCCTGCTCGTAGGACCACTGCACCAGCCCGGAGCAATCGAAGGAGTCTGGGCCGACGGCGCCATAGCTGTAGTCGGAACCGAGTTTGGTTCGTGCCGCGTCGACGGCCATCTCACCGGCGGTCCTCTGCGGTATCACCGCGGCGGGCGGAGTGGGCGCCCGAGGCATGATCTGCGGGAGGTCGCCGAGGAAGGGGAGCTCGATCTCCGGAAGCACGCCGATCAGTGGGATCTCGATCGCGGGCACAGTCGTCGGTAACGGCAGCTCGATTACGGGAATGTTCACCGAAACCGGGGACTCGATCGCCGGGCCGAGCGCAGCAGGCGCGATCTCGATCTGCGGAACCGGGGTACTCGCGATGTTCTCGATATCCGAGAACCCTGCGGTCACCGGAGATTCGGTAACGGGGAGTATGGCGTTGTTCAGGGGAATGTAGTCGGAAATCTCGAACGTTCCCACGCCCGGAATGGTCACCGGCTGGGCCGATGCCTCCCCTGCGTTGCACAACACGCCGATGAGTGCGGCCGCTCCGGTGGCGAGTGCCCAGAGCACAGCACGTCGCAGGTAGCGGATATATCGGTCGTCGGTCGATGATGCCATGATGCGGTCCTCCGATGCTCATATCGCCGGCCTCCGGCGGAGCCATACGACGCCGCCATGCGTGGCGCGACGGACTTCACCAAAGACCTCGAATTGATTCGAAAACCATCACGGTGCTTCGTCAGTCCAGCGGATCCGATCCGAGTATTCACCTTTCGGCATAGTTTGCATCACGTAAAGCACAACACACCTTTATTTCCATAACGAAATAATAACTCGTTCCGGCACGTGACTCGCAACGATAATTCCGCGTCTCGCAATTCATTCCCCCGATACGCAACGACCCCGCAGGGAAAGATTCCGCCGCGGGGTCGTCGCCGACTGCGATTTCACGCGGTGATCTGTTCCTCGATCTGCTCGGCGATCGTACGGAGCTTTGCCGCGAATTCGCGCGCCGCGCGTGGGTCGTCGCTGGATCCTTTGACCACGCGCTTCGTCAGCGCCGCGAGCCGGGTTTCCATGGCGGTGAAGATGTCGGCGGAGCGATCGGTCGGGTCGCCCGGCAGTTCGCCGCGCAGCCACGCTTGGAGACGCTCGACCACCACTTCTTCGTCATAGCGTTCGGGCAGCAGGGCCACCGCCTGCCGGAGCTTTCCCGCGGTGACCTTCACGTCGGCACCCGCCGCCACGGTGGTGTAGATGGTGACCGCCGCGTCTTCCCCGTATTCGGCCGCCACCGGCAGCAGTTCGCGGACCTGGCCCTCGTTGATCGCCGGCGCGACCGGCTGCAGCCGCGCGGCGAGCGGCCAAGCGCGAATCAGCTTGTGCGCGTATGAGCGCTGCATATCCCACCGCTGTTCCACGTAGTCGTCGAACGTCTCATGGCTGTCGCGGTAGAGCCTGCCGTCCCGCACGATCTGCAGCGCACGCCCGGCGGCCCAGAATGCGATCCGCAGCGTGTCGATCGACGACTCGCACGCCGTCAACTGCGCCCGTTCTCGGTCGCTCAGGGGTCCGTCGCCCGCGTCCGGCACCGGCATGGTCAAGACATTCGGGCTCTCGGCCGGCTTCGACCGTCGCCATTCGGCGTCGCGCAGCGGGGACACCGGTGGCGTGTGCTCGGCGCCGTCGGATAGCGGATTGGCCCCGCCGATCGAACCCTTCCTGCGTTGTGGAGGCATCAGGCAGGCACCTCCATCAGGGCGCGATACGCGCTCAGCAGTTCGTCGCCCACCTTGCGGTACTCGCCCAAATCCTCGATCGGATTCTCCGCGCCCTCCCCCACCTCCCCGTCGGCTGCCTCCCGATACCATTTCCAGGCGCTCAAATAGGAATCGAATACGTCGTAGCCCGCGCTTTCCAAATGTCCCCGCTGGGCACGGTATTCGGTCGAGACATTGACGCCTTTCTTCATGATCACCGGGACTTTGGTCATCAGCACCCGCACCCGGATTTCCCGGTCGGTGTCGGCCGCCGCCTCCTCCGCGGCTTTGAACGTACTCGGCACACGTTTGACTTCCGACGGGCTCACACTCGTCAACAGCAACAGCTCGTCGCTCTCCGGAACGGCGGCCTTGAAGATATCGGCCGACTCACCCCCGGCGTCCACGATGATGACGTCGAAATCGGCGGCATTGTCGGTGATGCAGTCGCCGACATGCCGCGACGGGAACGCGACCAGATGGAACGGCACTTCGATGCCCCCCTTGACCAACCGCCGGTACCAGGAGTAGCCGGTCTGGCTGAGCGGGTCGGCGTCGATCACGAGCACCCGCAGTTCGTGAACCGAAGCGAAGTAGCTCGCCAAGAAGAACGCTGATGTCGTTTTGCCGACACCGCCCTTGAGATTCCCCAGCGTGATGACCAGAGGTTCGGGCAATTCGAGTGGCGCAACAGAATTCGTCATAGACGTTCCTCCGAGGGTGAGGAGTGTATTACTGTGCCGGGCCAGTCTGGCACAGTATCAACGAATATCGTCTGATTGCGGCGACCTGTCGCGGCTGTGCCGCTGCCGCTCTGTGTCCAATTGGACACAAAGGTTCAGGTTATCCGGCCGGAAATTTCGGCACCTCCGCCGGGCCGGGCGAGCCCGTGTTCCCGCTGCTACCGACTCGGAATTCGTCGGGAGGCACCCGTTATCCCTATCGGCCTCGAAGATCGGGTGCGCACACCGACGCACCAGCGGTAGGCGGCCGCACCGGAACGAAGCGCATCAGTGGAGCCTAGGGGAATCGAACCCCTAACCCCTGCCTTGCAAAGGCAGTGCTCTACCAATTGAGCTAAGGCCCCTCCCAGGATCAGCGGGTGGTCACCTCGTGCCACATGTCCGCGTCGCTGCGCTGGCGCAGCTTCGAGATGCCGAAGAGAACCAGAATTACGACACCGGCGGTGAGAAGAAGTTTCATGGTTTCCACCCTACTGCGGTGCCCGAAGCCCGCCCAGAAGGACTCGAGCCCGGCCTCTGATGGATTCGTCAAGACTGAACAATGAGTTATCATCATCGAGGCAGCGGCAGGGAGAGGAGCGGCATGACGGAACGGACCGGGGCGGAACCCAACCGCCTGGAGCGCCGCAAGGCCCGCACTCGCGCCGCCCTCATAACAGCGGCCCAGTCGTTCATCGCGAGCGGGAAGCTGAACGCGCCCATCCTGGAGATCACCCAAGCCGCCGACGTCGGCATGGGGTCGTTCTACAACCACTTCCAGAGCCGGGAGGACCTGTTCCACGCGGCGGTCGAGGAAGCGCTCGAGAAGCACGGTGCCGTGCTCGATGCCCTGACCGAGGGGCTGGACGACCCAGCCGAGGTGTTCGCGCAGAGTTTCCGGCTGACCGGGCGCATGCACCGGAGAATCCCGACGCTGAGCAAGGTGTTGCTCAACAACGGCCTGACGCTCACCGCCTCGGAGAAGGGACTCGCACCGCGCGCTCGCCGCGACATCGAGGCCGCCGCTCGCATCGGCCGTTTCCGCACGCGGGACGCCGAACTGGCCATGACGATCGTGGCCGGAGCCGCTCTGTGCCTCGGCCAGTTGTTGCACGAGCACCCCGACCGTGACGACGCCGCCGCCACCGATCAGGTCACCGAAGACCTGCTTCGGATGTTCGGCGTTCCGGCTGACGAGGCGGACGAGATCTGCTCGCGTCCCCTGCCTTCCCTCGCCACGGTGCTCGAGCCCGCCGACGCCGCCTGACCCGGGCGTGCGGCCGACAGCGCTCGGCTTGACGCGACAACCTGACGTTTTGACCATCTCAACGGCGAGAAGGTAACGTTCTGCAGGCGTATGTACGCGCGGGGCCTTAGCTCAATTGGCAGAGCACTGCCTTTGCAAGGCAGGGGTTAGGGGTTCGATTCCCCTAGGCTCCACTCGTCGAAGGCTCATGCTCGCGGAGCGTGAGCCTTTTTCGTGTGGTTCCGGTGTGGGCCGTTCAGTTCTCCGGCGGGAACTGCCCGTTCGCCTGCACGGTGGTGCCGTTCAGGGTGAATGTCACGACGCTCGGTCCTCCTTGCGGGCAGCACAGCGCGTCGTTCTTCAACGGCCAGCGGTACTGCACGGACACGGTGTCGCGGGTCTTGCCCAGAACTGTCGTGTACCCGTATGGCCGCGCGCTCGCGGTCCCGAGATACTTCCCGCCGGTGAAGAAGAGAACGTGTGTGCCGGGATGAATTCCCGGCCATTCCACCGTCATCCACGACAGCACCCCGGAACATCCCGCCGCGATGGGATCCTCGCTCGCCCCTTGGATCGTCCACGACCCGCCACCTGGCGGCGCGGCCAACGTGGCGACCGCGGACGCCGCGAGCGCCGAGTTGGCGTCGAAGCACAGGCCGTGGCCGCTACCTTCCGGCGCCGACTGCGTAGCGGGAGACGGGGTCGCCGCGACGGATGGTTCCGGGACCGCGGTGGCCCCGGGAGCCGGTTGTTGCGCCGTCGCCGGCTGTGGCGCCCCTCCCGGTTGTGGCGCCGCCCCCGGTTGTTCGCCGATCGCTGTTGTCCGCGTCGCCGCCGGACCCGCCGATGACGCAGTGGTCGTACTTCCCGCCGACGTCGCTGACCCGGCCGATGTGCTCGAGTCGGTCCCGCACGCGGCGGTTGCGACCACAACGGTTGCCGCGATCGACAGCACAGCCGATAGCCTGACGTTCATTGCGCACCCCTCGAAATTGCTGACCGAGCTTCGGTTTCGATATTCGTTCGTGCCCGCGATCACCGGCGCGCCGAAGCGACGCATTGCGGCCGCGCAATGCTACGAATGTTCTTGTCCCTCAACTGTTGTCAGAGATGTCGGACCGGCCGCCCTTGGTGTTACAGGGGTGCGTCCAGCGGTGAGTCTCCGGTCTGAACAGCCCCGCGGGGGTGTACCACCAGACCGGTTGGTAGCCGCCCCGCGACGAAATCGCCTCGGCCCAGAACACCGTCCCGCAGGTGGTCATGCTGGGCCGGGGCAGCGTGCAGGGGGTCAGCTGATCTGGGTGCCCGACCAGCCGAAGCTGAAGCTGTGGCCCTTCGAGGTACAGATCAGAGCGCCTCGACCGCCTCCGGTGCAGCTGGCGCCACCGTTGGTGAGGGTGCCATCGATCGGCGGGCTACCGGCCCGGCCGTGCGCACCGCTCAGGCCGAAGGTGGGATGGGCGGGCAGGAATGGCAGGTCGATCGCGAGGTCGTAGACGGTGAAACCGAAAAGATTGGTGCCGAAAGGGATGTCGCATCCCCGGGTCTACAGGAACGCGGCGAAGTTTGCGGAAATCGGCGGACGGCCGGTTGATGACGCAGCGGTAGATCGGCCCGAGAAGACCGGAATGGTGCCTGACCTGGCACTGAGGGAGGTGGGCCTAGGAGGACTTGAACCTCCGACCTCTTCGTTATCAGCGAAGCGCTCTAACCGCCTGAGCTATAGGCCCGTAGTTTGTGTTGTTTGCATGAACAACGACGTGTAGAGACTACACAACACCTATCCACTGAACCAAAACAGCTGGTAGAAGCCTTAGCGAGGCGCACTTACAGCGGCAGCGACAGCCGCTGTCCAGCGCCGCCGCTATGACAGTCCGTCAGGCGACAGTACCCACGAAAACGGCCGGCACTCTGCCCGCTGGGCGAGTGCCGGCCGTCTGGACGTTCCGGGACTAGTCGGGGTCGGCCAGGGTGACCTGGATGCCGCCGACGAGGTCGCAGCACTGGTTGTAGATAAAGGTGCCGACGGTGCCGAGCGCGGTGAACAGCACGACGTTGATCAAGCCGATCACGCCCGCGTACCCGAACACGGTGCCCGCGTCGATCAGTCCCACCGAACCGCTGTCCTGGGACACCATGTCGGTGAACGTGTTGTTCAGCCGCTCCCACACGCCCATGCCCTCGAGCACGATGTACAGCAGGCCGACCGCCAGCATCCACACGAAGAACATCGCCACACTGATGACCAGCGAGATCTTCAGCGTCGACCAAGGGTCGATGCGACGGATCTGCACGGTGGCCCGCAGCGGCTCGCCGGAGGCGACCGCCGCGACCGCGACCGGAACCGCGGGCGAAACCGGCCCGGGCTGCTGGCCCGCGGCTTCGGCCTGCGGCAGCGGATGCCGGATCTCGGACAGGTCCGGCATGTCCTTGATCAGTTCCGGCCGCGCGATGCTGCGGGTGGGGCCGTCGATGCCGACGGACTTCACCATCGCCGCTTCCTTGCGCGCCGCCTTGGCGGCCAAGTCGGCGGTGGTACGCGCGTTGGACGTGCTACTGCCGAGGCCGCCGCCCGCACCGCCCGAGGTCGGGCGGCCGGTGACCGGGGCCTGCCCCGGGCGGTACAGGTTGGACTGCGGCTCCCGCTGCGGCAGCTGCGCCCACCCGTCCTGATACGGCGACTGCTGTCCGCCATTGGGGGCGCCCACCGGCTGCTTGTCCTCGCTCTCGGGCGCGGACTGCGGGGCCTGGTTGGGGATCCGGGTCGTCTTCTGGTCGAAGCGATCCTGGCCGTCGCCTCCGGGCGCCTGGTCGGGCGCGCCCTGCTGCTGCGCGACCTGCGGATCGCGGATCTCGTGCGGCTGGTTGCCGCCGGGCTGATTGCCCGGCTGGCCACCCGGATGACCGCCGGACTGCGGCCCGTTCGACTGGCCCTGCGGCCCACCCGGCTGCGGCCCACCCGGCTGCGGCCCACCGGGATGGCCGCCACCAGGGTGACCGCCCGGCTGGCCGCCGCTCTGCTGGCCTTGACCGTTCTCGGCCGAGGCGACCGGCCGTGGGATCGGCCGCGGCGGAATCGGTGACGGTGCGATCCGCTCGGTCACACCGTTCGTCTGGTGCCGCTCGTCATTCGGCTGATTCGGAGTGGTCAATGGGAATCCTTAGATCCGTTCGTTGCCGCCGCTGTTGGGTTACTTCTCGGAGGAGCCGGTGTCGCCGCCACCGAAGACCTGATCGGGATCGGGCTCATCGGCATTGCGCGCGATCGCAAGCAAGGTATCGCCCTCGGCGAGGTTCATCAATCGCACGCCCTTGGTCTGTCGTCCAGCCTTACGAACCTGCTTAGCCGCCGTCCGGATGACGCCGCCCCCGGAGGTGATCGCGTACAACTCATCTTCGTCGTCGACGATGAGCGCCCCGACCAGGGTGCCACGTTTCGCGTCGAACTGGATGGTCAATACACCTTTACCACCACGGCCCTGCGCGGTGTACTCCTCGATCGCGGTCCGCTTCGCGTAGCCGCCGGACGTGGCGACCAGCAGATATGTTCCGTCGCGAACCACGTTGAGCGACAACAGCGCATCGCTGTCGTTGAACCGCATGCCCTGCACGCCGGAGGTGGCGCGACCCATCGGACGCAACGCCTCGTCGGTGGCCGAGAACCGGATCGACTGGCCGAGCGCGGAGACCAGGAGCAGATCGTCGTCGGCCGAGCAGAGCACGGCGCCGACCAATTCGTCCTCGTCGCGCAGATTCACCGCGACGATGCCGCCGCTGCGGTTGGAGTCGAAGTCGGTCAGTTTCGACTTCTTCACCAGGCCGTTCTTGGTGGCGAGCACGAGGTACGGCGCGTCGTCGTAGGACTTGATCTGGATGATCTGGGCGATCTTCTCGTCCGGCTGGAAGGCCAGTAGGTTGGCCACGTGCTGGCCGCGCGCGGTGCGGTTGGCCTCGGGCAGTTCGTAGGCCTTGGCGCGGTAGACCCGGCCCTTGTTCGTGAAGAACAGCAGCCAGTCGTGCGTCGAGGTGATGAAGAAGTGCTTGACGATGTCGTCCTGCTTGAGGCCTGCGCCCTGCACGCCCTTGCCGCCGCGCTTCTGGCTGCGGTAGAGATCGGTCTTGGTGCGCTTGGCGTAGCCGGTCTCGGTGATCGTGACGACCACGTCTTCGCGAGCGATCAGGTCCTCGTCGGCCACGTCACCGTCCGCCGAGACGATCTGGGTGCGCCGATCGTCGCCGTACTTCTCCACGATCTCGGCCAGCTCGTCGCGCACGATCGCGCGCTGCCGCTCCGGCTTGTCGAGAATGTCCTTGTAATCGGCGATCTCGGCTTCGATCTTGGTCAGATCGTCGACGATCTTCTGCCGCTCCAGCGCCGAGAGCCGCCGCAGCTGCATGTCCAGGATCGCGGTCGCCTGGATTTCGTCGATGTCGAGCAGCTGCATCAGGCCGGTGCGCGCGGTGTCGGTGTTGGCCGAGCGGCGGATCAGCGCGATGACCTCGTCGAGCGCATCGAGCGCCTTGACCAGGCCGCGCAGGATGTGCGCCCGCTCCTCCGCCTTGCGCAGCAAGTACCTGGTGCGCCGGACGATGACGTCCAACTGGTGGTTGACGTAGAACCGGATCATCTGGTCCAGCCGCAGCGTGCGCGGCACGCCGTCGACGATGGACAGCATGTTGGCGCCGAAGCTGGTCTGCAGCTGGGTGTGCTTGTACAGGTTGTTCAGCACGACCTTGGCGACGGCGTCACGCTTGACCGTCACCACGATGCGCAGGCCGACGCGGTCGGAGGACTCGTCGTGAATGTCGGCGATCCCGGCGATCCTGCCATCCTTGACCTGCTCGGCGATCGCGTTGATGAAGTTGTCGGTGTTGACCTGATAGGGCAGCTCGGTGATGACGATCGTGGTGCGCCCGCGATTGTCCTCCTCGATCTCCACGACACCGCGCATCTTGATCGAACCGCGGCCGGTGGTGTACGCGTCGTGGATGCCCTGGGTGCCGACGATCAGGCCCGAGGTCGGGAAGTCCGGGCCCTTGATCCGCTCCATGCACGCGGCGAGGGTGGCCTCCTCGTCGGCGTCGTGGTTGTCCAGCGCCCAGTAGATGGCGGCGGCGAGCTCGGTCAGGTTGTGCGGCGGGATGTTGGTCGCCATGCCGACCGCGATGCCGTTGCTGCCGTTCATCAGCATGTTCGGCACGCGGCTCGGCAGGACCACCGGTTCCTGCGTCTTGCCGTCGTAGTTGGGGATGAAATCGACCGTCTCGTGGTCGATCTCGCGCAGCATCTCCATCGCCAGCGGCGTGAGGCGGCACTCGGTGTAACGCATGGCCGCCGCGCCGTCGTTACCGCGGCTGCCGAAATTGCCCTGGCCGTCCACCAGCGGGTAGCGCATCGCCCACGGCTGCGCCATACGCACCAAGGTGTCGTAGATCGCCGAGTCGCCGTGCGGGTGGTAGTTACCCATCGTGTCCGACACCGGGCGCGCGGACTTCACGTATCCGCGATCGGGCCGGTACCCGTTGTCGTACATGGCGTAGAGAATGCGGCGATGCACCGGCTTGAGGCCGTCGCGCACCTCGGGTAGCGCGCGGCCGACGATCACGCTCATCGCGTAATCGATGTAGCTGTTCTGCATCTCCAGCTGGATATCGACCGGTTCGACGCGGTCGCCCGCGCCGTCCGGTGGCAGGGTGATGTCGGTCATGAAGTCTCCTTAACGGGCTGACGTGCGAAAACTGCCGGGCGCCACCGCCATCGGCGGCGCCTCGGGCAGGTCACACGTCGAGGAAGCGGACGTCCTTGGCGTTACGGGTGATGAAGCTGCGGCGGGCCTCTACGTCCTCGCCCATCAGCACGCTGAACAACTCGTCGGCCGCGGCCGCGTCGTCCAACGTCACTTGACGAAGCACCCGGACACTGGGATCCATGGTGGTCTCCCAGAGTTCCTTCGGATTCATCTCGCCCAGACCCTTGTAGCGCTGGATGCCGTCGTCCTTGTTGATCTTCTTGCCCGCGGCGAGACCGCGTTCCAGCAGGCCGTCGCGTTCCCGGTCGGAGTAGGCGAACTCCGGCTCGCTGCGCTGCCACTTCAGCTTGTACAACGGCGGCTGCGCCAGGTAGACGTGCCCGTGCTCGACCAGCGGGCGCATGAAGCGGAAGAGCAGGGTCAGCAGCAGCGTGGAGATGTGCTGGCCGTCGACGTCGGCATCGGCCATCAGCACGATCTTGTGATACCGCAGCTTGCTGATGTCGAACTCGTCGTGGATGCCGGTGCCGAAGGCGGTGATGATCGACTGGACCTCGTTGTTCTTGAGGACCTTGTCGATGCGCGCCTTCTCGACGTTGATGATCTTGCCGCGCAGCGGCAGGATCGCCTGGTACATCGAGTCGCGCCCGGACTTGGCCGAGCCGCCGGCGGAGTCGCCCTCCACGATGTAGATCTCGGACTTGCTCGGGTCCTTCGACCGGCAGTCGGCCAGCTTGCCGGGCAGTCCGCCCAGGTCGGTGGCCGACTTGCGCCGCACCAGCTCGCGAGCCTTGCGCGCGGCGACCCGGGCCTGCGCCGAGGACACCGCCTTGTTGACGATGGTCTTCGCGTCGGCCGGGTTGGCCTCGAACCAGTGGGTGAGGTGCTCGTTGCAAGTGCGCTGCACGAACGACTTCACCTCGGTGTTGCCCAGCTTGGTCTTGGTCTGGCCCTCGAACTGCGGCTCGCCGACCTTGACGCTCACGATGGCTGCCAGGCCCTCCCGGATGTCGTCACCGGTGAGGTTGCCGTCCTTCTCCTTGATGAGCTTCTTGTCCTTGGCGTACTTGTTGACCACCGTGGTCAGCGCCGCGCGGAAGCCTTCTTCGTGCGTACCGCCCTCATGGGTGTTGATGGTGTTGGCGAAGGTGTGCACCGACTCCGAGTAACCGGAGTTCCACTGCATCGCGACCTCGAGTTCGTGGCCGGTGCCCTTACCGGTGAACGCGACGACCGAGTTGTGGATCGGCTGCTTGGTCCGGTTGATATGGCGGACGAAGTCCTCCAGACCGCCCGGGTAGTGGTAGGTCCGGGACTTCACCTTGTGCTCGGTGGGCGCTGCGCCCTCCTCGGCGTGCTTGGGCGCCTCGGCGGTTTCGCTGACCACCTCGTCGGTGATCTCGGTGTCGCTGACCCGCTGGTCGGTGAGGACGATGGTGAGGCCCTTGTTCAGGAACGCCATCTCCTGCAACCGGCGCGCGACGGTCTCGAAGTTGAAGGTGGTGGTCTCGAAAATGTCCGGATCCGGCCAGAACCGGATGGTGGTACCGGTCCGCTTCGTCGGCTCGCCTTGGATGAGCTTGCCGGGCTTCGCGTCCTTGTATTCCTGGGTCCAGTGATAGCCACCGGTGTCGATCTCGGCCTCCAGCCGCGTCGACAGCGCGTTGACCACGGAGATGCCGACGCCGTGCAGACCACCGGACACCGCGTAGGACTCGGAGTCGAACTTGCCGCCTGCGTGCAGCTGGGTCATGACGACCTCGATGGTCGGGATGCCCTGCGCGTGCATCTCCACGGGGATGCCCCGGCCGTCGTCGATCACTTCGACGCCGCCGTCGGCCAGCAGGGTGACCTCGACCTTCGTCGCGTATCCGGCCATCGCCTCGTCGACGGAGTTGTCGACGACCTCCCAGATCAGGTGGTGCAGACCGCGCTCGCCGGTGGAGCCGATGTACATGCCCGGACGCTTGCGAACCGCCTCGAGTCCCTCGAGAACCGTGATGGAGGAGGCACCGTAGTCCTGCTTCCCGGTCGCTCTGGTCGAACCCGATGCGTTGGAGTCTTTGGCAGCCACTGGTCGGTAGCTCTCCTTACTTGCTGATCCCGGCATAGAGCGATCGGACAGCACACGTGGGGCCCTGGTGATGCCTGCTGGAGAATTAGGGTCCACGCGCGGACTGTGCGGAACGCGCCGAAGGTATCGCCGCTAGTTACATCACCATCCTACTGGTACAGCCAACTTACAACCCACCTCCGACACCCCTCACGGCGGCGTGGATGCGAGAAATCGGTATCCGGCGACTCGGTTCCGCCTCCCGCCGGTTTCGATCCATCAGGAGTGGGCTGAGAGATGCGTTGGCAGGTCGTTCTTTCGGGCACCCCGGATCAGCGAACAGCGTCGGCCCGGGCGATGAACGCGGCGGTGTGGCGCGCCAGCTCCGCTGGATGTGAGATCGGCGACCAGTGCCGCGCCGGGATCTCGACCCGGCTCAGACGGGGCACCCACCGGTCCGCCTCGGCGTTCACCACGGGCCGCACGGCGCGGTCGCCGGTGGCGACGATCAACTGGACGGGCACCTCGATCGGACGCGGTCGGGGATGACGCAGGTGGGTCCGGATGTTCGCTCGATAGAGCTTCAGGTTGTTGACCATATCGGTGCGCAGCGTCGGCGCCGTCTCCACCAGCGCGGGGTCCAGGCCGTCGAAGAACGCGAGGAAACGCGGCCAGCGGCTGGACAACGCGCGCAGTACCGGATCCGGCAGCTTGGGGATCTGGAAGGCGACGGTGTAGGCCGAGGCCACGGCTTGGGCCAGCGCGCCGCGCAGCCGCGCCGAGGTGAGCGGTCCACGCAGATAGGCGCCGAGGAAATCCAGATTCGGGCCGGACACCGAGGTGAAGGACGCGATCACGGATGCGGCGTCCGTATCGGCCACCAGCTCCCACCCGATCACCGACCCCCAGTCGTGCCCGAGGACGTGCACCCGTTCACCGGGCGCGACTGCGGCGATGACCTCGCGAACATCCGCCGCGAGCTCTTCGATCCGGTAGGCCTCGACCGCTTCCGGCGCCGAACTGCTCCCCGCGCCCCGGTTGTCGAAGGCGATGACACGATGACGGCCGCCGAGCAGGCCCGCCACCCGGCTCCACAGCAGATGGGTATCGGGCCAACCGTGGATCAGCAGCACCGGAATACCCTCGGGATTGCCGCACTCGTATACCGCGAGCTCGACGTCGCCTCGGTGAACCGTCCGGGTCGCGGTCGCGGGGAACGGGCCGACCGAGGTGGTGATCGTCATCGAGATTCCTTCTGCGCGGACGCTTTCGATCCGACGCCGCGGGCTTCCGATGGGACGTCGAACCGGGGCGTTCCACGTGAAACGCCGCGTTCGAATAAACGTAACACTCGGTATCAGATACTGGCCACCGTGGTCATCCGTAGGTGTCGCGCGGTCCGCGACCTTTGATATGACGCTCGCCCTTGCGCCAGCTCGGCGCAGCGGGCCCCGAGATCTTCAGCGAGGTCACCACGCCCTGCCCGACCGCGGCATTGATCTTCGCGAGGATCTGGCTTTGCAGCATCCGCAGCTGCGTCGCCCAGGCGGTCGACTCGGCGGAGATACTCAATACGCCGTCCTTCAAGGTGACCGGTGTGGCGTGCGCGGCGATGTCCTCGCCCACCACGCCCGCCCAGCGACCGAAGACCATGCCCTCGGCGACTCGGCCCGACCAGCCGCGGCTCCTGGCGATGGAGCCGGCCAGCTTGGACAACAACTGTGGATCGCGATCGTCCGGACCCGCGCCCGACCATCCGGTTCGTCTGCGGCCACCCGTTCGCAGCCTGCGCTGAGGCGAGGAACGCCCCTGACCGACGGATTTTCCGCTCGCCCGTGCCGCCGCACGCGCTTCCTCCAGGGCACGCCGGGCCAGGTCGATTCCGCGCAGTTCGGGTTCCGGTCCGGTGGATTCGGCGGATCCGGGCTCCGGAGGCTGATCGCTCATCGCCCCCCTTTCTCCGCGTCCGATGATTTGTCCCCAGCTTCGATCGAGTTGTCCCCAGCCGTCGCACAAGGTTGCCTGCATCGAGAATCCTGTCTACTGCCTGCCGCAGGCAGCAGTTTGCACGCTCTGTTCCCCGCCCAAACTGGCTTTTTCCGGCAAAGTTCGATGACTTGCTCAGCTGTTGCTGGGTGAGGTTTCGGGGAAGCGGGCAAGCGTGACCGGACGAGTTTTCCACAGGTGTTGGGGAATCGGTCTCAACTGTTGAGAACTCGATCGACAATCCCGATGAGAGGTCACTGTAGTGGACCGGGGCGGTGTATGGCGATTCTGTCCACTTCGCCTGTGGATGGCTACGGCGCCCGCGACTCCGTCGATCCGGTGACCGGATCACGTTCACCCCCGGCTGCCGGAGGCGTGGCATGGTCCTGCCGTTGTTTGCCGTCGAAACCTCCGCCGGCGGACCGATCCTCGGCGAGGATCCGCGAAACGCGGCCGTCGGGCCCACCCGCCGTCTCGACGCGCAGCGGCACCGCGGCGAGTTCGCCGGGCACGTCCTCCGGCACGGCCGCTGTGATCAGCACTTGTTCCGCGCTCGCGGCGACGGCCGCCAGCGCGGCGCGGCGACGCCGGTCGAGCTCGGCGAACACGTCATCGAGCAGCAGGACCGGTTCGGCACCGGTGGCGCGCAGCAGTTCGAACGCGCCCAAGCGCAAAGCCAATGCGAACGACCAGGACTCGCCGTGACTTGCGAAGCCCTTCGCGGGCGAATCGCCCAACATCAGGTCCAGGTCGTCGCGGTGCGGACCGATCAGGCAGACACCGCGTTCGAGTTCCCTCGAACGCGCGGCGGCGAGTTCACGCAGCATGATCGCCGCGAGCTCCTCCGTGTCCTCCGGGCGCGGAGGCCTGGCCGGATCCAGGAACTCGGGGGGAAGCGCGGCGCTGCGATACGCGATCGACGCGGGCCGGGATTCGGGGGCGATCGATGCATAGGACTGGGCGAGATAGGGCGCGAGATCGTGCACCAAACGCAGCCGTTGGGCGAGCAGGACGGACGCATGCTCGGCGAGGTGCCCGTCCCACACGTCCAGAGTGCTCAGGTCGGCCTTCGACCTGGCCTGCCGCCCAGCGGTTTTCAACAGCGCCGAGCGCTGGCGCAGCACCCGGTCGTAGTCGCTGCGGACCGCGGCCAGCCTGGGGAGGCGAGTTGTGCACAACTCGTCCATGAATCGACGGCGTTCCCCGGGATCGCCGCGGACCAGAGCGAGATCCTCCGGGGCGAACAACACCGTCTGCAGGATCCCCAGGATCTCCCTGGTCCGGCGGACCGGCGAGCGGTTGATCTGCGCGCGGTTCGCACTGCCCTGATTCAGCTCGACATCGATGCGCAGCTCGCGGCCGGCGTTGACCACCGTGGCGCCGATCCGAGCGCGCTCGGTCCCGGTCCGGATCAACGGAGCTTCCGTGGCGACGCGATGCGATGCGAGCGTGGCCAGGTAGCCGATCGCTTCCAGCAGGTTCGTCTTGCCGTTGCCGTTCGATCCCAAGAAAACGGTTCGACCTGGGGATAATTCCAGTTCGGCATGCTCCCACGAGCGGAAGTCACGCAGCGACAGAGCTCGGACGAACATCCGCTATCGCGCCCCTGCCTGCGTCGAAGCGGACATCTCCGCCGGTGGAAGCATCGCCGCCGCGTCGTGCGCATGCCGCTCGGCGAGCCACACCCCTGTGGAACACCTGTGGATAAAGTGGATCCTCCGTTTTACGGAGACCGATTTCTCTGGCGTCGCCGGGAATTCTCCAGCGACGTCACCGCTCACCCGCGCTGGATCACGCGGAGCGGATCCGCCGGGAACCAGATCCTGCACAGGCGATCAGCCCGGGAGCCGGACCGGCATCAGCAGATAGATGTACGGGCTCGACAGCGCCGCGAAAGTCCCCGAGTCGAGTACCTCGGGCTCTTCCTCCGACGCGGGCAGCAGCACGGCGGGCCTGCTCGGCGTGGTGAAGCCGAAGGTGACCCGGTCGGCGTGCAGCGCGGACAGGCCGTCGATGAGATAACCGGGATTGAAGGCGATGGTCAGGGACTCGCCGCGGAAATCCGCCTCCAGCCACTCCTCGGCCCGGCCTGCATCGTCACCGCCCGCCGACAGCAGCAGGCCGTCGGCGGAGAACTCCAGCCGCACCTGCGCGCCGCGTTCGGCGACCAACGCGACGCGCTTGATGGCTTCGGTGAGCGCGGCGACGGCCAGGGTGGCGATCGAGGTGTGCTCCTTGGGGAGCAATTGGCGGAACTTGGGGAATTCCGCGTCCAGCAGGCGGGTGGTGGTCCGGCGGCCCGCGTTCACGATGCCGAGCAGCCCGTCCGACCCCGCACCGGTGCCCAGGGACAGCTGGACGGGCGCGTCGGAGGGTCCGAGCGTCTTGGCGGCCTCCGACAGCGTCCGGGCCGGAATGAGTACCGAAGTCTCGATATCGGCACGCGCGGGCTGCCATTCGATGTGCCGGACGGCGAGGCGGAACCGGTCGGTGGCCGCGAGCACGACCTGCGATCCCTCGATCTCCACCCGGATACCGGTCAGCATGGGCAAGGTGTCGTCGCGGCCGGCGGCGACGGCGACCTGACCGACCGCCTCGGCGAAGACATCAACGCTCAGTGCACCGGTCTGCTGAGGCACCTCGGGCAGTTGGGGATAATCCTCCACCGGCATGGTCGGCAGGGAGAACTTCGCGCTGCCACAGGTGATCAGCACGCGCGTGCCGTCGACGGAGACGTCGACGGGCTTGTTGGACAGCGCCTTGGTGATGTCGGCGAGCAGACGACCGGAGACCAGCACCTGACCGGGACCCGCGACCTCGGCCGCGACCCGTACCTGTGCGGAGACCTCGTAGTCGAAGCCGGAGACGGTCAAGCCGTCCTCGTCGGCGACCAGCAGCACACCGCCGAGTACCGGAACCGGCGGCCGGGACGGAAGACTGCGCGCCACCCAGGCGACGGACTCGGCGAAATCCTCGCGGGCGACCCGAAACTTCATGCTTGCAAGCTCCATCGCCCGATCTGTCCTCTCCCGGTTCCGTGATCTGTTGTCGGCTCGTCAGTGTCGGTGCTCGAAAGGGTCCTGCCGAATCGGCCGCCTTCGAAGTCTGGCACAGGCGACCGACATCAAACCGTACCCGCGCGAGGGACGTGCACCTAGCCCGACCCTCCGGTGCCGCCGATGGCCGAGCCACGGGGCGGACGCAAGCGGGGCGGCGAGAGAGATCGGGCCGGGCGTGCGGTGGGCGGACGGACGCCGCACGGCGGTCGGTCGTCGGGACGGGGATCCCGCTCCGGGTCGGTCCCTCTTCCTTGCGGGAAACCGGGAGCGGACGGCGAAGTGCGTCGCTCGACCGACTTTCCACACACCCTGTTTTGAAGGGAGATCTCTAATGAAAAGAACTGAAGTAGTAGTAGGCGCTGTGGATTCTGTGGACTGCGGCCGAAACCGCTGTTCAGGGGGCGTGGTGCCGTGGGGATGGCCATGGAGTGTCTCGAGGATGAACACGAGGCGTCTGTGGAGGTTCCGTGGTTGTCCCGGATTCATCCTCGAGCGCTCCTCGAGTTGTTCCACCGGATTCACCCGGTTGTTCACACATGTGCACGAGATCGTGGACAGCTCGAGGAATCCTCGAGGACTCCACACGGACTCCTCGAGGATTCCACAAGGCCAGATCCGGACACTCCCTGGTCAGCGGCTGTGTGCAACTCTGCCTGGGGAAACTGTTGAATTCGCCCTGTGAGGGAACTCGAGGGAGCGGTTGCCCCGACCTGTGCACGGATCGGTGGACAAACCGGTGGATTCCTCGAGGACTCCACAAGGATTCCTCGAGGAATCCACAACCCACAAAAAAGCACCGCCCCAGGTCAGGGGCGGTGCTCAGGTGTGGATAGCGCTCAGCGGGAGCGCTGCTTGATCCGGGCTGTGAGTTCTTGCACCTGGTCATAGACGCGGCGCCGCTCGGTCATCTCCTTGCGTACCTTCTTCTCTGCGTACATCACCGTGGTGTGGTCGCGGCCGAATGCCTGGCCGATCTTCGGCAGGGACAGGTCGGTCAGCTCGCGGCAGAGATACATGGCGATCTGCCTGGCTTGGGCCAGCGGCCGCGCTTTACCTGGACCGGTGAGTTCTTCGAGTGTGGTGTTGAAGTACTCCGCCGTGACGGCCATGATCGTGGCCGCGTTGATCTCCAGGGCCGCGGTGTCCGGCATCAGATCGCGCAGCACCACTTCCGCCAGCGGAAGGTCCAGCGGCTGGCCGTTCAACGAGGCGAACGCGGTCACCCGGATCAGCGCGCCCTCCAGCTCGCGGATGTTGCGCTCCACCCGGCTGGCGATCAGTTCCAGCACGTCGTGCGGTACGTCGAGCCGGTCCATCCGCGCCTTCTTCCGCAGGATGGCGATGCGCGTCTCCAGCTCCGGCGGCTGTACGTCGGTGATCAGTCCCCATTCGAATCGGGTCCGCAGCCGCTCTTCGAGTGTGGCCAGTTGCTTGGGCGGACGATCCGAGGAGACGACGATCTGCTTGTTGGCGTTGTGCAGGGTGTTGAAGGTGTGGAAGAACTCCTCTTGGATGCCTTCCTTGCCCTCGATGAACTGGATGTCATCGACCAACAGGATGTCGGTCTCGCGGTAGCGGCGCTTGAACGCGACCTTGCGGTCGTCACGCAGGCTGTTGATGAAGTCGTTGGTGAACTCTTCGGTCGAGACGTACTTGACCCGCATGCCGGGGAAGAGACGCTGTGCGTAATGGCCGGCCGCGTGCAAGAGATGGGTCTTGCCCAACCCCGATGCGCCCCAGACGAACAACGGGTTGTAGGCCCGAGCCGGGGCTTCGGCGATGGCTACGGCCGCGGCATGCGCGAAGCGGTTGGACGCGCCGATGACGAAGGTCTCGAAGGTGTACTTCGCGTTCAGGCTCGCCGAGGACGTCGACGGAGCGGGTGCTTCCTGCGACTTGGCGAAGTAAGTGGGCCAGGAGTTGCGGACATTTACCACGGGCTCGTCGTCCTGGTCGCGGTCACCCACCGGCTCGCGCACCGGATCGTGCGCCAAGCCCGTGTCGTCGTCGGTGGTCTCGCGCATCGGCGCACGCAGCGGGCCGCGCACACCGCTCGGCGACGGCTCCGGATTGAACAGCGACTCCTGCCCCGGAGGGATGGCGGGCTCTCGCCGCGGCGGAAGCCCGGGTTCGCGGCGCGGCGCGGCGTCGGGCCCGGACATCATGGGCAGCTCGGCGGTCGTGGCGTACTCACCGCGCGGTGGATAGTCGGCGTGCGCGTACTCCGGCTGGCGGTACTCCTCCGGCGGGGCGAAGTCCTGCCCGTATTCGGCGCCCGGGTAGTCGGAGCCGTCGTGGTACGCGGGCGCCGCAGGAAAGTCGGTGGGCTGTGCATAACGTGGCCCCGGGTAGGCATCGCGACCGGGGAACTCCGAACCCGGGTAGGCGGCGGGAGCACGGCCCTCTCGGTTGCGCTCCGGCCTGCTCGTCATCCGCGCGTGCCGCGGCGTGTTGGTCTGCCGGTCGACGGTCGGGGTGGTCGGGGCGGCGATGCGCACGCCGAGCCCTTCCACCTGAGGTCCGAGCCGACGGCCGAGAGAACGGAGGATGGGCTCGCGCAGATCGCGTTCGATGGCCTCCTGGGCCAGCGACGAGGGCACGGAGAGCAGCGCGAACCCCTGTGCGACCGTCAGCGGCTTGACCAGCTTCAGCCAAGCCTGCTGTGCTCGGGTCACCGGAGGAATAGCGCCGTCGGGCGACCCGGTGGTCAGCTCGGTGACAACCTCGGGCCACACCGTCGCCAGCACGTTCTGCTCGTCGTCCATGCAGTTTCCTCCCCGGAGTAGGTCGATAGGAGCAGACGGCCGGGGCACGCGTGGAATGTGATGCTCGGGATGGATCCCGTGATCCTGCGTACGTCCGTAACCGGTTCGGACGCTGCCCGGGTCCCCCATCTGGACAGCGGCGTGGCACCGTCGGCCCTACGAATATGCCACTCCAGGGGTCTTTCCACACAATTATCCACAGATGTGGAGAACCCTCGAGAACTGTGAAACGCGCGTACGCGCGGGAAGGGCAACGCCACGACCTGGGGTTCTGCAGCAATCGCCTGGCTACGTACCTTAGTGGCGCGGGGTGCGCGATGGCTAGGGGTGTGGACGAACTCACGGTCATTGCCAGAATGCCTGACTCCGGCGAGCCGATTCCGCCTGGTCGCCGGGGCGAGCGAAGCGATGGGGCGAGTTTGACCCGCCCCGGGCCGATCAGTACCCTCGTACAGTCACCCCTTGGTGCGGTGGCGGTCTTGTGCTGACCGCGTTTAGGTCGTGATCGACCGACTGTGCGCCAGGACCGACGCGCGCCGATGATGACCAGACCTGCGATTCATTCGCGCAATATACGTATCACCGACAAGCTTCGGGCACTACCTGGTGCCCGCCTACTCGAGGAGTGTTGACCGTGGCCAAGGGCAAGCGGACGTTCCAGCCGAACAACCGTCGTCGGGCGCGGGTTCACGGCTTCCGCCTCCGGATGCGCACCCGTGCGGGCCGCGCCATCGTGTCGGCGCGTCGCCGTAAGGGCCGCGCCTCCCTCACTGCCTGATCCTCGCTCTCGGACGCTCGGGTGTTGCCTGAGCCGTATCGGTTGCATCATCGTGCCGACTTCTCCCGGACGGTGCGCCGCGGCCAGCGAATCGGGAGGCGTGATCTGGTCGTACATGCGCTCGCGCGCGGGTATGACGGAATCGTGGGCGCGAATGGACGACACGATCAGGTCCCGGACGACGTGCTGATCCGCGTGGGCGGACCGCGCTTCGGGCTGATCGTCAGCAAGGCGGTGGGCAACGCGGTGATTCGACATCGCGTCGCCCGCCGCCTGCGTCATATGTGTGCCCAGGTGGTCGACGAATTGCCCGCCGAGACCGATGTCGTCATCCGCGCGCTTCCTGGCGCCGCTACAGCGTCGTCGGAGGACCTGCTGCGCCAGCTGCGCACCGCACTGCGCAAGCTCGGCGTCGGCGCTCAGGCGGGTATGTCGACGGGTGGCCTGGCATGAGCCTCTGGGCGAAGATCGCCAGACTGCCCGCGAACGTGCTGATCTTTTCGATCGAGCTGTATCGGACCTACGTCTCCCCTACCCGCATGCCGGTGTGCCGATTCACCCCGACCTGTAGTGAGTACGCGGTGACCGCATTGCGCACTCGTGGCCTGTTCATGGGGCTCTTACTGACGGTCGTGCGCTTGGCCAAATGCGCGCCCTGGCACCCTGGTGGGTGGGACCCCGTCCCGGAGCGGAAGCGAAGTACGCATCGCGCCGAGCCGGCGGACGGGGCAGCGACCGACGCGACGTCGCAGGAAACGAGCCTGCTCACCGGACCGCGGTCGGAGCCGAAAGCTTGTAAAGGATCGCCGCACGCGGTGATCGGCGACACGAACGACGGGAGTGCATAGAGCCGTGCTCGACTTCATCTATTACCCGGTGTCCTGGATCCTCTGGTTCTGGCATCGGGTCTTCGGGTTCGCGTTCGGCGCGGACAACGGTCTCACCTGGGCGCTGGCCGTGGTGTTCCTGGTGTTCACCTTGCGCCTGGTGCTCTACAAGCCGTTCGTCAAGCAGGTGCGCACCACCAAGCAGATGCAGGAACTGCAGCCGCAGATCAAAGAGCTGCAGAAGAAGTACAAGAACGACCGTCAGAAGATGGCGGTCGAGATGCAGAAGCTTCAGAAGGACAACGGCTTCAACCCGCTGATGGGCTGCCTGCCGATCCTCGCTCAGGTGCCGGTGTTCCTCGGACTCTTCCATGTGCTGCGCTCGTTCAACCGGACCGGGCACGGTATCGGCCAGCTCGGAATGACGCCGGAGCAGAACGCGAACACCGCGAACTACGTCTTCAGCGCCGCCGATGTCCAGTCCTTCCTGAGCGCTCGCATCTTCGGTGCGCCGATCTCGGCGTTCATCACCATTCCGCCCCCCCAGTTGCAGGCCTTCGCCGACTACGGCGGCGTGCCGACCAAGTTGAGCATCGCGCTCGTCGCGATTCCCTTGATGGTCATCGCCGGTATCGCCACGCACTTCAACGCGCGTGCTTCGGTCGCGCGGCAGACGCCGGAAGCCGCGGCCAACCCCCAGGCCGCGATGATGAACAAGCTCGCGCTGTGGGTGTTCCCGCTCGGCGTGCTCGTCGGTGGCCCATTCCTGCCGATCGCCATCCTGCTGTACTGGGTCTCCAACAACATCTGGACCTACGGGCAGCAGCACCTCGTGTTCGGCCGCATGGCGAAAGAAGAAGAGGCCAAGAAGCAGGCGAAGCTCGAGCAGCGCGCGCAGAACGCGCCCAAGCCCGGAGCCAAACCGGTCAACGTGAAGAAGAAGCCGGCCACCGCCGCTGCCGATGCCACGTCGGACGAGGACACTGCTGTCGCGTCGACGAACGGCACCGCGAAGCCGCCGAAGCAGTCGGCGGGCCAACGGCGTCCGGCCGGGCAGAAACGGCCGGGTAACCGGGGCAGGGCGAACCAGAAGCGCAAGCGCTGATCGCACCATCGGTGGGCCGAGCCGCCCACCTCGATCGCTGAGCAACCCCCTTGATCGCGAATACCGCCCGGCGGCGATTGCCCGGCGCGCGCGATGAGCAGATGAAGGAAATCAAATGACTGTTGAGACCGACGGAGGGGACGCCACCGTGGCGACGACGACGGCGAACGCCGGAGCGGACACCGACGATGTCGTGAATGATGCCGAGGAAGCGCTCATCGAGGAAGGCGAGATCGCGGGCGACTATCTCGAACAGTTGCTCGACGTGCTGGACTTCGACGGCGACATCGATCTCGACGTGGAAGGCGATCGCGCCGTGGTGAGCATCGACGGCGGACGTGACCTGACCAAGCTCGTCGGACGGAACGGCGAGGTGCTCGACGCGTTGCAGGAACTGACCCGGCTCGCCGTCCAGCAGGCGACCGGAGTGCGGAGCCGGCTGATGCTGGACGTGGCGGGTTGGCGGGCCAAGCGGCGGTCCGAGCTGAGCGAACTCGGCGCAGCGGCGGCGCAGCGCGTACTGGAGTCCGGTGAGCCGGAGTCGCTGGCGCCCATGACTCCGTTCGAGCGCAAGATCGTGCACGATGCTGTGGCGGCCGTGGAGGGCGTGAGCAGCGAGAGCGAAGGTGTGGAACCGAACCGGCACGTGGTGGTCGTTCCCGGCTGAGTCGCGACATCCCCAGAGCGGGCGGCGTGTTTCGCGGCCCGGATGGGTAATGGTTGGATAGGGCCTCTGGTCTTCGGACCGGGGGCCTTGTTCGTGTCCGGAGCCCGATTGCTCGTTCGTAGATCGACCCGAGTTCGGAAGGATGTTTCACGTGGAACGAGATCTCGGTGGAACCACCGCGGACCCCGCGGAGGTGGAGCCACCCGCGTCGGCGGCGACCGTCTTCGGCGACCGACTCGATCTCGCGCGTCGATATCGCACGGCGCTCGCGACCGCGGGCGTGGAGCGCGGACTGATCGGCCCGCGCGAGGTGCCCCGCCTCTGGGATCGCCACATTCTGAACTGTGCGGTGCTCGGCGAGTTGATCGCCGAGGGCGCGTCCGTGGTCGACATCGGCAGCGGTGCGGGCCTGCCGGGCATCCCGCTCGCCATTGCGCGTCCGGATCTCCGGATCACTCTCGTGGAACCACTGCTGCGCCGAACGATCTTCCTGAGCGAGTTCATCGAATCGGCCGGACTGGACGTGACCGTGGTGCGGGGGCGCGCGGAGCAGTCGGGCGTCATGAAGGAGGCCGGTGGCGCGGACGTGGTGACGTCCCGCGCGGTGGCCCCGCTCGGGAAACTCGCCCAGTGGTCCCTTCCCCTCCTCCGCGACCACGGGCACATGCTCGCGCTCAAGGGAGCGAGCGCGGCCGAGGAACTCGAACGCGATGGCGAGGCGCTGACGAAGGCCGGCGCGGGTAACGCGGTCGTCCTGGAATGTGGCGTCGGTCTGGTGGCGACGCCCACGATGGTGATCAGCGCAGAGCGCCTCCCCCGCGCCGAGCGAGCCACCCGACGGCGCGCCGAACGAGCGGTCGAGCGTGGCGGAAAGGCTGTCCGCGCCGCGACGACGGAGCGTGCGCGTAAGCGTGCGGCACGCAAGGCCAAGTAGCAGCTTCGATCGCGAAGGCTCGACCGTCGACCTCGGGCCTGGGATCGTTTCGTCACTCTGACGGAATGGCCCGGTTGAACGCGCTTGATTTGCTTCCTTTCGATCCGTCGGCTGGGTCCCGTGCGGCACCTCCGTCTGGCGTGCGGCACCTCCGTCTGGAACGGCGTGGCCGCTTGGTGGCTGAAGTCGAGGTTGCCGTCTGCCGTGGCTGGGGAAAGAGATTGCTACTGGCGTCGCGGTTGGCTCAAGTCCGTTGTGTGTCGGGTGAGAAGTCGTCGGGTTGTGTGCGCGTGGGTTGCACAGATTCCCACGCGGATTGGATTCACGTGAAACATCGGCGGGAAGGCGGTCCGCGGCGAGCCTGGAGCGAAACCCGAAGTTCTATGTGAGCGTGGCCGAGTCACACTCGACTTCATCGAGGTGCGTCTCGAACTACATCCCGAGCCTGAGACAGGGGTGGGTTGCGGATCTAGCGGGCGCTTCTCGGATCACCAGGCTGCGGCCCGTGTTTCACGTGAATCAAAGCCCCTCCGAACGAGTCCGCCGGAATCCTGAGCGCGTCTGGAATTGTCACCCGATGTTTCACGTGAATCGGTTTCGCTCCGCTGGAGACGCGACCAGTCTCCGACCACAGCTGAGGGGCAATGAGTGTGGTCCTTCTGGTCGCCGCGCCACTCTCGAAGCGCGGCAACACATACCCCGGTGTCGTCAAGCCTGTCGATACGCGACCGAGCTCAGTCCATTCGAAGTAACGCGGGGCTGTGTGCCGGTCCGAGGTTTGTCAGCCGAAGCATCTGAACCAGGTCGGTCGAACAGTCAGTGCGAGTAATCATCCACTATCCGCGCTCGGTCACGCGGCATGCCTGCTGTCCCACGCACCGTCCGACGGCAATGTTTCATGTGAAACAGCGTGCGCGTCGAGGCGAATTCGTGCGGATTTGCGTGTCGCTTTGCGCCTCGCCGCGATTCAGCTTTCTTAAACCGCTCAGTGCTGGCAAGCTAGTGTGCGTCGGGCGTGAGCGTAGGTGCCACGAGGGATCTGGTTGTCACAGCGGCGCGCAGCTCCGCTCGGTCGATCGGGCGCCGCGGAGCCGGTTGTGCATCGTGTTCGAACCGACAAAGGCTGTTGCAGATACGACGCCGACCCGTCCCGTCGCGCGCACGTGTTCTGAAGTTTCTCGGGTTAGGAGCTGTCTATGTCGAGCGGTCCGGCGAATGTTTCACGGGAAACAACGTCGCGCGTGCCGGGGATGCTGGACTCCAGCAATTTCGACACGGAGGCATTCGGAAGTACGCCGTTCGGGCACATCTCCCCCAGCGAGACCCCGATAGCCGCCGAAGCCCAACGTGCAAGTCAGGTCCTCCATCCAGGAAAGGTGACTGTGCCGAAACCCCACGAGCAACGGATCATCACGATCGCCAATCAGAAAGGCGGCGTCGGGAAGACGACCACCGCCGTGAATCTGGCGGCCGCCTTGGCGCATCAGGGGATGACGGTGCTTGTGATCGACCTGGATCCGCAGGGCAACGCCAGCACCGCCCTGGGTATCGAGCACCACTCGGGTGTCCCCTCCAGCTACGAGCTGCTCATCGGCGAGGTTTCGGTCAGAGACGCTATCCAAACGAGTCCGCACAGCGAACGCCTCCTCTGCATCCCAGCGACCATCGACCTGGCGGGCGCCGAGATCGAACTCGTATCGATGGTGGCCCGGGAGGGGCGCCTGAAAGCCGCTATCCAAGAGGCGAATATCGCCGGATACGACATCGATTACGTGATGATCGACTGCCCGCCTTCCTTGGGCCTGCTGACGGTCAACGCGCTAGTCGCGGCGAAAGAGGTGCTGATTCCGATTCAGTGCGAGTACTACGCGCTGGAAGGCGTGGGTCAGCTACTTCGCAATATCGGCTTGGTGCAGGCGCACTTGAACCCGGAACTGCACGTCTCGACCGTGATCCTCACGATGTACGACGGGCGCACCAAGTTGGCCGACCAGGTCGCCGAGGAGGTTCGCGGGCACTTCGGCGATGTCGTACTGCGGTCGGTGATTCCACGCAGCGTGAAGGTGTCGGAGGCGCCTGGTTACGGCATGACGGTGCTCGATTATGATCCAGGCTCCCGGGGCGCGATGAGCTACCTGGACGCCGGACGCGAAATGGCGGCCCGCGCGGTGGCCCCGCGCGTCGCCGCGACGAAGTCGGCGGAGTGACTCGGCCTGCCGGGTCGACGCTCGGCACAGTGCGGTTCGGTAGCGGAATGAGGAAGGGGTCGGTAGACCGATGAGTCAGGCGAAGAAGGGTGGTCTCGGGCGCGGTCTCGCCGCGCTGATCCCGACGACACCGACGGCATCACCGGGCCTCAGTAGCGCTGCGGCGAGTGTCATCGGTCTGGATCCGGTCGGGCCGCAGCCACCCTCGGCCTACCTGCACCGGGTACCGGATCCCGCCGACAACGCTGAACTGGAAGCAGGCGGCGCCGTCTACCGGGAAATCCCGCCGGACCAGATCGAGCCGAATCCCAAGCAACCGCGCACGGTCTTCGAAGAAGACGCGCTGGCCGAGCTGGTGCATTCGATTCGCGAATTCGGGTTGATGCAGCCGATCGTGGTGCGCCGGACCGAACCGGGTGTGGACCGCTACCAGCTGGTCATGGGCGAGCGGCGGTGGCGGGCCTGTCAGGAGGCGGGCCTGGCCGCGATTCCCGCCATCGTCCGGGAGACCGCGGACGAGTCCATGCTGCGCGACGCCCTGCTGGAGAACATCCACCGGGTGCAACTGAACCCGCTCGAAGAGGCGGCGGCCTACCAGCAGCTGCTGGAGGAATTCGACGTCACTCACGAAGAATTGGCTTCGCGAATCGGCCGCTCTCGCCCCGTCGTGACGAATATGATCCGTCTACTGAAGTTGCCGATCCCGGTGCAGCGCCGGGTCGCGGCGGGCGTACTGTCCGCCGGGCACGCGCGGGCACTGCTCGGTCTCGAAGCGGGTGCGGACGCCCAAGAGGTGCTCGCCGCCCGGATCGTCGCCGAGGGACTCTCGGTCCGGGCTACCGAGGAAGCCGTCATGCTGGCGAACCGAGAGCAGGACGCGGCCGCGCCCTCTCCCGTCGCTCGGCGCAAGCCGATCGAGATGCCAGGCCTACAAGCCGTGGCCGAACGGCTGTCCGGTTCCTTCGACACCCGGGTCCTCGTGAGTATGGGCAAGCGCAAAGGCAAGATCGTCGTCGAGTTCGGGTCGGTCGAAGACCTCGAGCGGATCGTCGCCCTGATGGAGCAGAACGCACCCGCAGTGTGACAGAAGTGACGAAATTTAACTTGTGGTTTCGATAGGTGCGGCTACCCCGCCGAAACGTCACTGTGACGGCAGGGGTACCGCAACGGCTGCGAGCGTGCATCGCTCCCGGCGGACCCACCCAAGTTCTTCCGACCAACAGCACAGCGACATGGAATGAGGCAGGTTCCCGTTGATCGCTTATTCTTGCTGGCGAGCAAACATTGATGCGACGTGAGCGTGGATGAATCGGACAGCTGGAGGCTGAGCAGAGCGGTGTCGACCAGCGTCACAGCACTAACCCTCGGCGGACTGGAGAAGCTTCCCGCGCATGCGCGGCGCTGTGTCTTCTGGGAGATGGACCCCGCCGTGGCCGAGGACTCGCGCAACTTCAGCGATCCGGTGTTCGAGAAGGAAGCCTGGCTGTCCACGGTCATGCTGGAGTGGGGTTCGTGCGGGCAGGTGGCGAACGTCGACGGCAACGTCGCCGGCTGCGCCTTGTACGCGCCACCGAGTGCCGTGCCGCGCGCCACCCTCTTCCCCACCTCCCCCGTGAGTCCGGACGCGGTCCTGTTGACCACGCTGCGGGCCGAATTCCCCTATCAGGATGCCGATGTCGCCCATCGCCTGGTTCAGGGCGTGGTGTCCGATCTGGTGCGTCGCGGCGTGCGCGCCCTGGAGGCTTTCGGTATCCGCACCGACCCGACCACGCAGGCACTCTCGGAGCGGTCCGGCTCGATGACACTGCTCGAGCGGATCGTCGCGCCGATCAAGAATGCGAACCCGGCGGGCGCGGCGACCGAATGCTCACCCGAGAGTTGCATGATCGACGCCGACTTCTTGGAGGATGTCGGCTTCGAGGTCGTGGCCCCGCATCACCGATTCCCGCGCTTGCGGTTGGAGCTCGCCTCCGATCACGGCTGGAAGGAAGACGTCGAACGGGCGCTGGATCAGCTGCTCGCGGCGGCGTCGATGACCGCGCCGACCCGTATCGGAGCGCGTTGAGCTGAACATCGAAGCGCCCCCTGCCGAGCTCGAAAGGGCTGGGGGCGCTTCGACTTACGAAAGACCGATGGCTACATCCGGTCGGCGGCAGCCAGCTCTTCGGCCAGCAGTTCCGCGAAAGTGTATGTGCCGGTGGGCTGGTCATCCTGACCGAGCAGGTACAGCCGCTTCACCGAGATCAGAATGGCTTCGGCGATCACGTCGCGCATGCGCGGGTTGGTGAGCACCGAGGCATCGTATTCGTTTGTCATATAACCGATGTCGACCTGCACCGTGGGCATCTTGGTGAGACGCAGCAGATCCCAGGTTCGCGCGTGAGTGCGGCAGTCCTGCAACGACGTTCGGGCGACGACCTCGCGCTGGATGAACCCGGCCAGCACCTGCCCGATCATGGACACCGAGCCGTGTGAGTTGCCGAAGTAGAACCCGGCAACGCCGTTGGCGAGCGGGCTCGGGTTGGCAGCACAGCGCAGGGAGATCATCAGATCGGCGTCGAAGGCGTTGGATGTTTCCGCGCGTTCGGCGTCGGTGGGGTTGGCGCCCCACGGCCGCGACAGGAAGGTCTCCATGCCCGTGGCAGCCATCCGCCCCTCCAGACGGCTGGCGAGATCCCACAGGATCTCCGACTCGTAGACGTCGCCGTACTCGGTGGGCACGGCACAACCCTTGTCCGGACCGCCGAGACCCGGGTCGATGACGATCCGCTTGCCGGTCAGCTGCGGCCCAGCCCGGTGCACGACCTCTTCCTCAGCGATCCGGTGTGGATTGCCGCCGGTGACCCTGGCGCCGAGCAGGTCGAGTGAGCGCAGCGTGTCGGGACCGCAGATGCCGTCGGCCGACAGGCCGATCTCCCGCTGGAAGGCGGTCAGCGCGTCGTGGGTGTGCGGACCGAAGTAGCCGTCGACCCGGTGCACGTAGAAGCCGAGGTCCTGCAGTCTGCGCTGGAGCGTGGCCACATCGTCGCCGTACAGCGGCGCGGACAGCTGATAGATCAGCGTGCGCGCGCCGAGTCGATAGGACGCTTCCTTCAGTGCCCGGTAGGTCGCCGGACCGACCACACCGTCGACGAGTAAACCGCGATGCTGCTGAAACGCGCGAACCGCGGAGTCGAGGTGATGGTCGAAGGACACTTCGGTGTCCTTCCAATATTCGCGTGCGTCCGCGGTGTCGGCAGCGACGTGCGCGTGTAGGAACCCGAGGCTTGCCAGGGTGCTCCGAACCTCTGCTACGGCTGGACCGGAATCGCCGTGACGAAGTCGGTGCATGCGTGAGAGCCCTTTCCTTCCGTCAAACCCGCGGGTACCCACTCATGCGATGGGATACACCTTCGCACGACCGGAGCGTCGGTCGATTGTCTCAGACCCGGACCGGGTTTCGACAATCCCCGGGTCCAGGCATCCTACGGCGCGTCCTCAGATGACGTCTTCGAGTTCGCGCAGAAGAGCCGCTTTGCCCTTCGCTCCGACGATCTGCTTGACCGGCTTACCGCCGCGGAACAGCATCATAGTGGGCAGCGAGAGGATCTGATAATCGCGGGCGGTGCTCGGGTTGGCGTCCACATCCAGCTTCGCGACGGTCAGCTTGTCCGCGTGCGCACCCGCGATCTCCTCCAGGACGGGCGCGACCATCTTGCACGGGCCGCACCAGTCGGCCCAGAAATCGACGAGGACCGGCTTCTCACTCAGCAGCACGTCGTCGGCGAAGGACGCGTCGGTGACGGTGACCGTGTGGGCGGACTCGGACATGGGTGTTCTCCTTGCGATACAGCGAGACGGAAAGGTATGGCTCGTCCAGCGCGAGCTCAGTTGGCGGCCACCGACTCACCCGCGTGGGCGAGGGTGTTCGAGGTGATGTCGCCCTGCTCGGCCAACCAGCGCTCGGCGTCGATGGCCGCACGGCAGCCCGTGCCCGCGGCGGTGATCGCCTGCCGGTAGGTGTGGTCGACGAGATCGCCCGCGGCGAAGACGCCGGGGATCTCGGTCGCGGTCGTCGGGTGCTGTACCAGCACGTATCCTTCGTCGTCCAAGGCGACCTGGCCCTTGACGAGTTCGCTGCGCGGATCGTGGCCGATCGCGACGAACAGGCCGGTGGCGGGCAGCTCGAAGGTTTCGCCGGTCCGGGTGTCACGCAGGGTCAGATGGGTGACGCTGTTCTCCCCGTGCACCTCGACCACCTCGGCGTTGAGCACGAACTTGATCTTCTCGTTCGCCTTCGCCCGTTCCAGCATGATGCGGGAGGCACGGAACTCCTCGCGGCGGTGCACGATGGTGACGCTGGAGGCGAACTTGGTCAGGAAGATCGCCTCTTCCATCGCGGAGTCGCCGCCGCCGACCACCACGATGTCCTGGCCCTTGAAGAAGAACCCGTCGCAGGTGGCGCAGGCGCTGACACCGCGGCCGAGCAGCCGCTGCTCGCCCGGAACGTTCAGGTAGCGCGCGGCCGAGCCCATGGCGAGAATCACGGCGTAGGCGTGGAAGGTCTCGCCGCCGACGACGACCTTCTTGATGGGGCCGGTCAGGTCGACCGCCTCGACGTCCTCGGTGCGGATGTCCGCGCCGAACCGCTTGGCCTGCTCGCGCATCTCCTCCATGAGATCCGGGCCCATGATGCCGCCGCGGAAGCCGGGAAAGTTCTCGACCTCGGTGGTGGTCATCAGCGCACCGCCGAACTGGGTCCCCTCGAACTGCAACGGCTGGAGCTCGGCGCGGCCCGCGTAGATGGCGGCCGTGTAGCCGGCGGGGCCGGAGCCGATGATGATCAAGTCGCGAACTGGCGTGCCGGTGTCGCTTTTTTGCTCGCTACGCTCGCTCATGAGGCCCTTCCGGGGAGATTCGATCGGACGTGTCGGTCAACAACAGGGTAATGGCTGTTGTTCCCGCGTCGGCGGGGTCACACCGCGCGGGTGGCCCAGATCGCAAGGTCAGCCGATGTCCTGCAGCGCCTTGCGCTGGGGATCGCCGGTAGCGCAGCCGGTCCCGACGACCAGCGCGGTGATCTTCGGCGGGTGCGGGCCGTTCAGCAGGATGAGCACCGCCTTGCCGCCCTGGAATCGGATGTCGGTCGAGCCGAGGATCGTGCGGTCCAGACCGTTCGCCCGGACGCAACGCTCGAGCGCTTCCGGGCCGGCCAGGGCTCCGGTGACGTTGTGCCTGCCCAGCGCGCCGAGGGCCACGGTGGCGGTGAGATCGTCACCCCAGTCGTCTTTTCCCGAGGTCGGCTGCGCCGTGGGCGCCGGGTCGTCTCCGCTGCGCATTGTCGAAGCCCAGACACCCGCGCCGATGACGGCGACGATCGCCGCGGCCGCCGCGGCCAACCAGCGCAACCTGCCGCGGCGGCGCTCATCCAGAGCCACCGGCGCGGATGCGAAATCGTCTGCGTCTGCGACGGATTCGCTTACCTGCCGGGGCGCAAGCTCATGCACCGTGGCGCCTTCGGGTGGCTCCAGCTCGTCGACGAACCGTGCGAGCCGGGCCGCCACGTCGTCCGGCATCGGATGGACGATGCGCTCGTTCCCGCCCAAGGCACGCAGCTCCGCACGCACGTCATCCAGCGCGCGCAGATACCGCACCGCTTCCGGGTCGCGCGAGACGATCGGCCACAACTGCTCGCGCTGCGCGGGCGTTACGTTGTCGGCATGTAGGTCAGCCAGCAATTCGGACGCGAACGGAGGCTGCGGCACGGACTCGGTAGCCATCGCACCTCCGTTGTTCGCATCGGACATCGCGGGGACCCCCTCGCCTACGGGGCCTGTCTCTGATTCGTTCAGTGGTTCGTCACTGTTAATGACGCATCCCAACTACCCCCGGTTCCCCGGATCACGCAGAAAATCCAATCGCTCTTTCAACCGCTGCCGCGCACGAGCGCACCGGCTCTTGATCGTCCCCTCGGGCACGCCGAGCAACGCCGCCGCTTCGGCAACGCTATACCCCTCCACATCCACCGCTACCAACGCGGTCCGCTGATCCGGCGGCAACGAGAACAACGCTCGATCGATGACCAACGACATCTCCACCTCGGCCATCTCGTCGCGGGTATCCCTCGGCTCCGGCATCGACTCCGGTGCCAGCGACAACGCCCGCCTGGTCTTGTTCCGCCGGATCCGGTCCAGGCACGCGTTCACCACGATCGCGTGCAACCAGCTGCGGACCTCCGCCTCCGCCCGGAACGAGCCCGCGGTGCGATGCGCCGACAAGAGCGCGTCCTGTAGTGAATCGGCCGCATCCTCACGCGTGTAGGAGGTGCGCAGCGCGGTCTGCCACAGATGATCGTTGTGTCTGCGCAGTAACTCCGCGAACGCGTACCGCTCACCGGCGACGTGCGCCCGCAACAACTCCACATCGGTGCGTTCACCGAGTTCGAAGGCGCGCTCGCGACACATCACCGGCTGCGACGCCCCCCTGCCGAGCTCCTCGTTCACTTCGGACGACAAATGCCAACCCCTTGGACAGCCCTCACGGCGGCAACGGGCATGGTTGACCATCACCGGACTTCGCAGCATCCAGGATCGAACGCCGAAACCTGGGAAGCTCCCCTGCTGAGAGCGCGCGAAGATCATATCGCCCGTAACGTTTTGGCAGCAACCGAGTGATCGGTCCGGATACGGAGGAATGCGCGGCGTTCAACGCCGCGTGACGAATGGCCCGCACGACCGATGCGCGGGCAGCCGGGCTACGGCGCGGCGTCGAAACGGATGTCGGCGATGGCGGTCTGGAACTGTCCTCCGGAATTCCCCAGTCCGGTGATCCAGACGAGCACGTAGCGGGCGGCTTGGTCGGCGCGCACCGGGATGTCGGTGACGCCGTCGTCCAGCCGGGCGGAACCGATCAGCTGGGTCTGATCCAGCGTCGGCGAGCCGGTGGGCGACGTGCGGATCTCCACCGATGTGCCCGCGCTCGGCGAGTTGATCGAGACGTTCGTGAGCTTCGCGGGGGCTGGCAGCGTGGCGAGCAGACCGACCCCCTTCTTGAGCGCCGGAAACTGCTGGAAGTACTGATCGGTGCGCCACTGGGTGCCCGGATCGTTGTCCAGCACGGCGTGGACGTTGGCGACGCCGTCGGCGGTGCCCTCCGGCGAGAACACCGACACGCCGGTCACCGGAACCGGCGCACCGGTCGAGGTGAGGCCGGGGCCCGCGGCGGCGGGCGTCGGTACCGGCTGGTTGTTAGTCGTCAGGCCGATATTGCGCTGTTCGTTCAGCGGCGCGTCGGAAGCGCTCGGTGCGAACACGCTGACCATCCACCAGATCACGACGCCGACCACCAGCGCGGCGAGGATGCCGAGGCCGACCATGATCCACATCATGCGTTGCGAGCGTTCGCGTTCGGCCGCGAGCAATTCCGGATCGGCGAGCGAGTCGTCCATGTTCGCGGGAGCGCGCTGGCCCAGCCGCAGCACCGGGATGAAGTCGGTCTTCTGATCGACCACCGACGCCTGCTCCAGCACGTGCTGGACCGTCGCCGCCGTACGCACGCCCTTGTTCGACTCCAGCGAGCGCACGGCGACCGCGGAGATCTCGAACGGCACTTCGGGACGGATCTGGCGCGGTTCCACCGGCGTGCCGTCCGGTCCGAAATCGGCCAGCCGCAGCCCGCCGACGGTCGCGGCGGTGCCCGTGACGCCGCCGGAGCGGATCGGCCAGCGGGCGGTGATCAGGGAGTAGAGCATCGCACCGAGACCGCGGACGTCGGACTGCGCGTCGGAGTCCGACAGCGTGCCGGGGAAGGCGAGCACCGCGTCACCGGACGCGCTGATGCGCACCCGGTCGGGATGGTCGATGGACAGCGATCCGCCGCCACGGTGCGCCAACTCGGCCGCCGAGGCGAGGGCGCGGATTGCCCGCGCCGCGCCGATCGGCGACGGCACCGTATCGGCCATCTCGCGCAACGAACGACCCGGCGTCCATTCCGCCACCACGATGCCGCCGGAACTGCCGCGCACGACGTCGAGTACGCGGGCGAGGCCGGGCGAGTTGATCCGGCCGAGGCGCAGCGTCCGGGACAGGATCGCCTGGGGGCCGTCCTGCCCGGAGTTCTCCGTCGCTTTCTGGTCGGCGTCGACGAAGGTCAACGCGACCTCGCGATCGAGTTTGATGTCCAGCGCCTGCCAGAACTTCAGGCCGCGCGCGCCGCCGTGGCTCGCCAGCAGGCGGTAACGCCCGCCTGCCACCGACGCGCCCGGAATCAACTTGGGGCCGCGCGGGATCCGCCGAGCGCCCAGGTTCTCGCCACCCATCGGCGGCATCTCCGGCGAGCCGACGGGGATCATCCCGGTGTCGTACATCGGATCGCGCGGCGGCAGCTGGTTCTCCTGCGGTCTCGCCGCGGCCTGCTCCGGTCCGGCCGTGCCCGGTCCGTTGTTCGCGTACGCGGGATCCAACGGCTCCCCCGCGGTCGGCGGTACATCGGTGGACAGTCCGCCGGGCGTGGTCGCAGAAGAATCGGCGGCTGGGACGCCGCCCACCGCGTCGTCGCTCACCCTCGGTCCTCCTTCGCCCTGGTATGTCGAGGTTCCGGCGAATTCGCCACTTGTGCTTCTCTGCCGAACAGGGTACGGGAACTCACCCTTGCCGGTGCGGTCAACGGCATCGGGTCGGATCACAGGAAGCACCATGGTCTGGGCGTCCATGTACGAATCGAACCTCGGGTATGCCAAGTAGGGATCAGGCCTGCGGAGCACCTGCGTGACGTAGGGATCTTCGACCGGGCTCTCCAGGTCGAGTTCCGGCGCGGGCGGTGTCCAGCCGAGGCGCCGCGAGACTGCCACGGTGATGGCGACGATCTCCGGAATACCGGCGAGTCGCATCAAGCCGAAGGCCACCGCGAACATCACGATCGCGGTGATCGCCACCCGGATCAGCGAACCGGGGCCGCCGAAGGACTCGGTCAGCCGATCCAAGCCGAGTACCCGGTCCACGATCCACATCACCGCGCCGCCCGCGAGTGACGCAAGTACGACACGGGTCACCGTTCGGCCGACGTTCGCCATACGCAGGTCGCCGAGACTGCGGTGCAGGAGGAAACCACCCACGACGGCGCCGACCGCGAAGCCGAGGCCGTTGGCGACACCGAGCGCGACCACCACGTGTTCGGCGTCGGTGACCACGGGAGCAAGTGCGGAGAAGACGATCTTGGCGGCGGTGATGCCGAGGATGATCCAAGTGGGAATCCACGCCTGCTCCCTGGCGTAGAACACGCGCAAGTGGATCAGCACCAGCGAGTACGGGATCAGTGCGAACGCCGACCAGCTGACCGCGAGACCGAGACGTTCGGCGTCCGATCCGAAGTTGCCGTAGCCATAGAGGGCTTGTCCGACCTGCGGACCGGCCAGCGTCAGGAAGGTGACCACGGGTACCAGAGCGATCATGGTCAACCGGGTGGCGGCGGAGAGATCGTCGACCACCGCGGGCGTGTCGTCGGCGGCGGCGTTGCGGCTCAGCCGGGGCATGATCGCGGTCAGCACCGTGACACCGAGGACGCCGTACGGCAGTTGCAGCAGCAGCCACGCGTTGTTGTAGATCGCCGGACCTGCCGCGTCGGCATGCGAAGAGATCCGGGTGGCGAAGACGAAGCCTGCCTGGCTGATGAGCACGTACAGGATGATCGCCGCGCCCATGCCGCCGAACTGCTTGAGGCGATCATCGATGCCCCACAGCGGGCGCAGGTCGATGCCCGCCCTACGGATCGCCGGAAGGAGGCTGACGGCCTGCACCACAACGCCGACCGTGACGCCGACGCCGAGCACCAGCAGCTTCGGGTCGCTCATGCGGACCGGGTCGAGCGTGATCTCCCCCGGCATCAGGACGTACAGCCCGAGGACGGTGAGCACCACCAGGTTGTTCAGTACCGGCGCCCAGGCGCCGGGCTTGAACATCTGCCGGGTGTTCAGTATCGCCGTGAGCAGCGCCGACATGCCGTAGAACAGGATCGCGGGCAGCAACAGGAAAGACAGCGCCGTGGTCAGCGCCGTGTTGACCTTGCCGTCGTCGGACAGGAAGACGTGTGTGGTCAGCACCGGCGCAGCGGCCGTCGCCAGCAGCGCGGCAGTGGCCAAGACCACGAACGCCGCGGTCACCAGGCGCCGGACGAACGCCTCTCCGCGATCGGGATCCTCCTGCTCCGCGCGCACCAGCGTGGGCACCACGATCGCGGTGAGCACCGCGCCGAGCACCAACTCCGCGATCATGTTCGGAATCTGGCTGGCGACGGTGAACGCGCTTGCGATGGCAGGGCCGAGCACGGTCAGCAGCAGCAGTTGCTTGCCGAACCCCGTGATCCTGCTGATCAGTGTCGCGAACGCGATCGATCCGGAGTCGCTGAGCAGCCGGGAATTCGCACTCTGCTTCGGCTCGTCGGCCTTCGGTGGCTCCGCGGTGGCGGTGGCGGCGGGCCACTCCCTGGTCCGTGGGCGAGCCGGTTCCGCCGGTTCATGCCGAACCGGGGCGGCCGGCCGCTGAGGCGGCGGTGGGAACTGCTGCGGCTGCGGCGGGGCGTAGCGCGGCGGCGGCACCCGATCGGATTCCGGCGTGATCGCAGGCATCGGCCCGGAACGGGGTGGGCGCGGCGCGGCCGGGATCGGACCGGACTGCGGAGGCCGTGGCACCGCGGGTATGGCGCCGGAACGAGGTGGACGCGGCGTGGTCGGGATCCCGCCGGACCGCGGGGGACGCGGTGCGGCCGGAATGGCGCCGGACTGCGGCCCACGTGGTCCGGGGGGCGGCGGCGTCTGCCCCACATTGCCAGGCGGGCCGGAAGGCGCAGGCACCTGCCGATTGGGTCCAGGCGGAACGGGGCGGGGCCGGCCAGGACCGGCCGCCGGTGGCGGAGCCGGATATTGGCGTGGGTTCGGTACGGGGCCGGGTCGCGGCGGTGGCGGCACCGGCGGCCTCGGTTGTCCGGCGGGCGGTGGCGGCGGCATGTGCTGACCAGGCCGTGGCTGCGGTGCGGCCGGAGGACGACTGACCTGCGGCACCCTCGGCGCCTGGCCGTCGTTGTACGGACCGCCGTTCACCCCCTGGTGCTCGGCTTCGGCCGGAGCGGGGCTCCGTTCCCACGGCGCGACCGGGGCTCGGCGCACCGGTGGCCCGTCGAGCCGTTCGCTTGGTCGAGGGCGATGAGCCGATATGTCATCGTCGCTCATCATGCCTCCTGTACCAGCCGGGATTCCGCACCCCCATCGGTGCGGTGAGCCGCGGCTCGCCGCAATGGTTCGCCGTGCTCAGCGAACATTCTGTCCGTGGTCCCCGTCCGGATCGGACCGGCTCGGCAACACTGTGATTGTCCTCCACCGTGCCACATGACACTGCGGTACCCCACATCGGCGCAGGTAGCAGCGGTCTATGTGGCTCCGTCGGAGCGGGATCCGTCACCGCGTCTCCTGGAGGTGCTCCTGCTCTTTTTCCTGCGCCCGCAGCACACGCGAGCGCGCACGCCGGTACCGGTTGACCCGGCGCCTGGTACTCGGATCGAATCCCTCGTCGGCCGGATCGGGCTGCCCGCGGAACCGGCGCCACAAACGGCGACCGGCCAGCAGGAGCAGCAGGAGTGCGGCGCATCCCGTAATTATCGCCAAGGCCTTGCCGTAGGCATTCGAACGCACCGAGACCTGCGTGGGATTGCCGAGCGCGACGCCCTCCGGCGTGGTGAGCGAGATCGGAATGACGAGGTTGCGGCTGTCGCTGACCTCCGTCGGGATCTGGAAGGACCTGGACCCGTTGGCCGGGAGCTGCTGCTCGCCGGGGTCGGTGATCTTCGTCTCGGCAGGCGCCTCGATCCGGAACCTGACCCGGATGGCCACCGGCAGGTCGTTGCGCGCGACCAGCAGCAGGGGGCTCTGCTCGGACGCGAGCGTGTACACACCGCCCGGCGGCAGGACGGTCACCGAGCGATAGAGCTTGTCCATCGTCCGGGTGTTCTGGTCCAGCCGCCGCTGGGCGAAGGTGTCCGGCGGCGCGGCATCGCCCGCGCGCCGATCCGAGAGGCTCAGTACGCGCAGCAGGTCGTCGCGCAGCGGCGTCAGGAATTCGTGCGGCGTCGGCTCGGCCTCCGGCACGTCCACCAACGCGCGCGTCATCTCGGTGATCCGGCGACTCTGTTCGCGTACCGGCGGCAGGAATCGGTCCGGCACCCCGTCCTGCGCTGCCTGCGGCAGATAGTCCAGCTCGTAGGGCTGCGGGTCCGGCGGCAGCGTCACCAGATCGTGGAACGGACGCGCGGTGGCGAGGTTGGCGCGCAGCAGCTGGTCGACTTGCCGCAGCAGTGCGGTGGCCTCGTCCCGGTTCGCACCCCATTGCTGCGGCGGAACGAGTAACAGCGAGCGCGAGGGGTTCGCCTCCGGGTGCAGCGCCTTCCACGAAATCGCCCCGAGAGCGTCCTGCAAGCGCGCCGCTCGTGAGTCGTTGGTCACGTCGTAGCGGACCCGGGACGGGGTGAACGGCGGGGTCGGCGGGTTCGAACCCACCGCGGCGAGCGCGGTCGCGGACCAGATGTCGAACGTCACCGCGTGCAGTGCGGGGTCGCCGGCGGGCGCGGGTGCACTCGCGGTGGGCACCGGATTGCCCGTGACCTGCGGGGCGGGTGCCGGTGCGATCGGCTGGCTCGCGGTGATATCGGGCAGGCGGACCGCTTCCGGAATCGCCGGGGCGGCGGTGGAGAGAACCTCGTTCGCACCGGATGTGGATCGGCCGCTCTCACTGCTCGACTGCGCCCAGTCCACGCTTCCCTGCGGGACGGCCGCCGTCGACGCGAGCACGGCGGTACCGAAACCATGGCTGCGCAACAGGGCCCCCGCGCCGTCATCGATGCTGCCGGAATCCGGCAGGCTGACCCCGCGCACCGACCGGGTCGACAGGATCGAGTCGATGATCTCCGCCGGTTCGTTGATCGCGCGCGCGGACAGTGCGGGATCGTTGACCGCGGCCAGCGCGGTGAGATCGACCTGCGCGAACGGCAGTGCCACGGTGCACATCGACCCGGCCAGGGCGCGCAGCCGGTCCAGCCAGGTCTGGGCCTGTTCGGCGCCCGCACCCGCTCTGGTCGCGCCGTCGGGATCGGACGGACTGGCCAGCACGCGGTAACCCTTGGTCATCGCGCGCACCGTGAGCAGCAGGTCTGGGTCGATGGCGAGGCACACGGCCGAGGCCAGCTCGGTGCTGCGGCCTGCGCTCGGACTCAACGTCCCTTCCAGCGCGGCCAGCAGTTGATCGAGACGGCCGCCCTTGCCGAGTGAGGCGGCCAATTCGTCGTCGGTGAGTTCGACCTTGCCGTCCACACTGCCCGGACGACCCCCGACCTGCCGCGGCCGGTCGGCCAGCGGCCACAGCAGCGTGGTCGCCACCGGAGCGTCGGTGGGCGCCGATACCGACGGGGCTCCATCGCTCGCGGCGGGCGGCACGCCGAGCACCGGGAGCAGGAATCGCGCGTCGTCGAGCCTGGCCTGCGTGCCGTAAGCGGGTTCGCCGTTGACGTTCAGCAGCAGCGGGTAGACACCCGGCTCCGTGATCCGCAGCGACGTGGCGCCGGTCTCGGAACGCAACGGGATGCTCAGCGTGAACTGTTTGCGCTGCCCCGGGTTCAGCCGCTGCGCGACATCTTCGAAGTCGCCGTTCACGTCGTAGTTGACCTCATCGAGGCGCAAGGTGGCGCGCAACCCGACCGGCGTGGTGATCGCCGCCGCCCGTTGGACACGGATGCTGACGTCGTCCACCACACGGTCGCCGATATTGGTGACCGTGCCCGCGACCGTGAGCAGCGAATCACTGCCCGCGGTCACTGTGGTCGGCGTCACCGAATCGAGGGACAGCTTCAGGAATTTGGGATTCGTCGAGGTTCCGGACCCGGTCGGTTGCGCTCCCGCCGCCGCGGAATCGAGCAGCGGCAGCGTCGTCACGGGGCCGAGGATGGTCAGGACCGCCACGAAGATCCGGAACAGTCCACGCGTCATCGCTTGCCGGTCTCCATCCGGTCGATCAGCTTGTTCGCCATCTCCGCCAGCCGCCGCTCATCGGCGTAGGCCAACCGAGAATCCAGTTCACTCAACGGAACCCAGGCGACCTGGGTCACTTCCACGTCGGCGTCGGACAGTTCGCCACCGACCGAACGCAGCAGATAATGATGCACCGTTTTGTGTACCCGCCGACCGTCGGTCACGAACCAGTAATCGATGCTGCCGAGTTCGGCGACCACGACACCGTTGATGCCGGTCTCCTCGGCGACCTCGCGGATCGCGGTTTGCTCGGCGGTCTCACCTTCTTCGATATGTCCTTTGGGCAGCGACCACAGTAACCGCCCGCGGCGATCGGTGCGTCCGATGAGGGCCGCGCTTCGTGCTTCCCGGGGACCGTCCAGGCCGTCGACGACCAGTCCACCTGCCGAAGTCTCCCGCACCGTGCGCATCCGCGGCTTCGCGGCATTGGCGGCATTGGCGGCCGAACCGCGGCGCCGAGGCTGGCGGCGTCGACTGTTCGCGCGATCGGCCGGAGACACCTGGCAATCCTACTGTGTTCGATTTGCAGCGCCTGCGGCGCTGCGTGTTCGCGGCCCCGTTATGGCTCGCGTGTGCGCGACAGTCGCTTGCTCCTTCGTCGCGGACACGGCGGCCGCGTACACGCGAGCCGGGCCGCGAACGGCGGATGCTCGGTCTCGCTTCGCTCGAAAGTCGTGGTCAGGGTGCGCTGGGCGCGTAGGTGCCGGAGTTCGGACCGGTGCCCGCGGGTTGGGGCGACCGGTGGTCAGATCGGTCGCAGGTGGGGCTCGACATGGTTTCGACGGTCGTTCTGTGCGGGCCAGGGGTGCCGGGCCACTCACCGAATCCACCCGACCGGCCACTCGCAAGCACCCGACTTGGCGCGAGCCGAAGACCCCGCCGCCTCCACGCCACAGAGCATGCGGCGACCGCCATACAAAGGGACCACCGGCGATCAGCCACTCCGGGCTTCGTGCACCGATGCACGAAGTTCCGGACAGAACGATGCCCGGCAGCCTCGATGCGCGAGCACCGCTGGCTGGGTTGATGTCGGTGTCCTTATATATCTGGGCCGCCGCGGTGGACTTGGCTGCGATAACCGTTGGCGCGGCTCGGTAAGCTGCTCATTCGTGGTTGCGCCGAAGTCCCAGGACGCTGTGCTGGATAGACGTACCCGATTGCTGGCCGCCGCGGCGGTGACGCTCGGGGGGCTGTCGGATGTGCTGACGCCGCTGGGCGAGATGTTCGCGGCGCGGGGGCACGAGTTGTACCTGGTGGGTGGGAGCGTGCGAGACGCGGTGCTCGGCCGGCTGGGGACCGACCTGGATTTCACCACCGACGCGCGGCCGGACGCGGTGCAGGACATCTTGCGCGGATGGGCGGACCATCTGTGGGACACCGGCGGCCTGGCGTTCGGCACGGTCAGCGCGGCCAAGGACCGGCAGCAACTGGAGATCACCACGTTCCGCGCCGACAGCTACGACCGGGTGTCCCGCAACCCGGAGGTGACCTTCGGCGACTCGCTCGAGGAAGACCTGGTCCGCCGCGACTTCACGGTGAACGCGATGGCGGTGCGGATCGGCGCGGACGGCGCGCTGGAGTTCGTCGATCCGCTCGACGGCATGACCGCACTGCTCGACGGCGTGCTGGACACGCCTGCCGCGCCGGAGGATTCGTTCAACGACGATCCGTTGCGGATGCTGCGCGCCGCGCGGTTCGTCTCCCAGCTGGGGTTCGAGCCGCATCCCCGCGTCCGTGCCGCGATCACCGAGATGGCCGACCAGATCGACCGCATCACCGCCGAGCGGGTGCGGGTGGAGCTGGACAAGCTGATCGGCGGGGCGCATCCGATCGACGGCATCAACGTCATGTGTGAGACCGGGCTGGCGCAGCGGGTGCTTCCCGAGGTGCCCGCGATGAAGCTGGAGATCGACGAGCACCACCAGCACAAGGACGTCTACTGGCATTCGCTCACCGTGCTCGAACAGGCCATCGATCAGGAGGAGGGCGACCCCGACCTGGTGCTGCGCTGGGCCGCGCTGCTGCACGACATCGGCAAGCCCGACACCAAGCGCAACGAGCCGGGCGGCGGCGTCAGCTTCCACCACCACGAGGTGGTCGGCGCGAAGATGGTGCGCAAACGGATGCGCGCGCTGAAGTACCCGAAGCAGTTCACCGAGGACGTCGCCCGGCTGGTCTTCCTGCACCTGCGCTTCCACGGTTACGGCAAGGGCCAGTGGACCGACTCCGCGGTCCGTCGCTACGTCACCGACGCCGCCGAGTTGCTCCCCCGCTTGCACAAGCTGGTCCGGGCCGACTGCACTACTCGCAACAAGCGAAGGGCCGCCGCGCTGCGCGCCACCTACGACGAACTGGAAACGCGGATCGAGCGGTTGCGGGAGCAGGAGGATCTGGCCAAGGTCCGCCCGGACCTGGACGGCAACGCGATCATGGAGCTGCTCGGCCTGCCCCCGGGCCCCGAGGTGGGCCGGGCTTGGCGCCATTTGAAGGAGCTGCGCTTGGATCACGGCCCGCTCAGCCGCGACGAAGCCGAGGCCGCACTGCTCGAGTGGTGGAAGACGCAGGCCTGAGCAGGTCAGAAAACGATCAGAGTGGTGCCGGCCAGGATCGCCGAGCGCATCTGGGCGAGGTCGAAGGACCCGGCGATTTCCGGCAGTTCGACGCGGAAGCGGATCAGGTCGCCTTCCCGTTGGGCGCGTGCGATCCGCGCGTTCTCGGGCAGGTGCTCCAGCGGCAGGACGGGGACGTCGATCATGCGGCGCGGAACGCGGAAGCCGAGCCAGGTCACTCGCCGTACCGCGATGTCCAGGCGGTTGTCCGTGACCGACGCGTCCACCAGGGCGGTGACCAGTCGTCTGCGGTGCCTTGCTCGGATCAGCCCGCCGGAGTGCACGTCCAAGTCCCAGTCCAGCGGCTGGGTGTTGAGCCATCCGACCAGCGCCGCCGTGGTGACGGTGCCGATGAGGTCGAGCCGGGCGGTGCGCACCTTCGTCGGCACGCCCGGAATCAGGCGGACGCCGTGCGCGATCACCGTCACGGACTCGATCGGATGATCGTCCCAGCGCAGCCGCGACAGCACGGTCTTGGTCTGGAAGTGCGCGCCGCGCCGGCGCACCTTCAGCACTTGCAAGGTGGCGTGCAGGTCGTGACCGAGCAGGGTCGCGCTGATCTCCTGTCCGCCGAACCGGCTCAGGATGCCCTCGCTGAGCATGGTCATCAGCATGTCCGGCAGCAGCGCCGTGACGGTGCCCGCGCCGAGGTCGGCGACCGGATCCATCCAGGCCGTGCTGAGCGTGACCCACTGCTCCAGCCAGGACTGATCGAACAGGCGCTTTCCGAGATCGACGGCCCGCAGCGGCGACCAGGACTTCGGATCGAAATACGTGGCCATGATTGGATCGAGCGTACTTGGCCCGGGCCCCCGGACTCTTGCGCTGTGACCCAGGTCGCGCGGATCGGCCGTCCTTGCCTGGGGGAACGCTCGAGCACGAGAATCGAAAGGCCGGTCACACACCGCTGGGAGGACGCACATGGCGCTGGATCTGAACAGTGATCTCGGCGAGGGCTTCGGGCCGTGGAAGATGGGCGACGACGCCGCCATGCTCGACATCGTCACCAGCGCGAACATCGCCTGCGGATTCCACGCGGGTGACCCCGCGATCATGCGCAGGACTTGTGCGCTCGCGGTGGAGAAGGGAGTGCGGATCGGCGCCCATGTGGGTTATCGCGATCTGGCCGGTTTCGGTCGGCGCGAGATCGCCGTCGCGCCCGGTGAGCTGCGCGACGAGGTGCTGTATCAGATCGGCGGCCTCGACGCTTTCGCGAAGGCCGCCGGAGACCGGGTGCGCTACGTGAAACCGCATGGGGCCCTCTATCACTCGGCCGCGCGCGATCGGAAGCTGGCCGATGCGGTGCTGGCCGCGATGGCGGAGTACGACCCGCGGCTGGCCCTGCTCGGCCCCGCCGGAACGCAGTTGGAGTCGGCCGCGGAGGCCACCGGGGTGCGCTTCGTCGGAGAAGGATTCGCCGACCGCGCGTACAGCCCCGATGGCTCGCTGGCACCGCGCGGTACGCCGGGGGCGGTGTTGGGGCCGCGGGACGCGGTGGCTCAAGCGATCTCGATCGCCAAGTCCGGAGCCACGCGCACTGCGGGATCCGGCGAGGTCGCGGTGCGCGCCGCGAGTATCTGCGTGCACGGCGATTCGCCCGCGGCGGTGGAGATGGCCCGGCACATCCGCACCGCGCTGGACGAAGTCGGGGTGCCGGTGGAGTCGTTCGGCTGAGGCCGCGAGATGAAGACCACGGGCGCGGTGACGCACGCGCAGCGGAAGGCGGCCGAGGAAGCGATCCGGTCGGCGGGTGACCGGGCACTGCTGATCACTCCCCCTCGGCGAGACATGGTGGTGGATCTCGTCACCGCGCTGCGGGATCGCCCGATACCAGGCGTGCAGGATTTGCTTCCAGCCGCGGAAACCATACTCCTGACGCTCGATTCACCGCGCGCCGCGGAAGCGGTCCACCGATCGCTGACCACGCTCTTGGTCACCTTGAACGCGGAGCGGTCGGCCGCTGTTTCCCGTGGAACATCGGCCGACAAAGCTCTCCGCGTCGAACCGGTGTCGATTCCGGTGCGCTACGACGGCGCCGACCTCGACGACGTGGCAAGAATGCTGGACGTCACGACCGCGGAAGTGATCGCCGCGCACACCGGGACGGTGTGGCGGTGTGCTTTCGTCGGATTCGCGCCAGGCTTCGGCTACCTGGAATCGCCCGACGGACGGTTGTCCGTCGCGCGCAGAGCGCAGGCGCGCACATCGATTCCGGCGGGCGCCGTCGCCCTTGCCGGTGGATACAGTGCCGTGTACCCGCGTAGCACGCCCGGTGGGTGGCAGCTGATCGGGACCACCGACCTCAGGATGTGGGATGTCGAGCGCGACCCGCCCGCGTTGATCCACGCGGGCGCCACGGTGCGATTCATCGATGCGAGGGACGGCCGATGATCGTCATCGAAGCGGTCGGTCCGCTGGCGACCATCCAGGATCTCGGGCGGCCGGGGTGGTTCGATTCCGGTGTCGGGCCCGCGGGGGCGGCGGATCGCGGGGCGCTGCGACTGGCCAATCGATTGGTCGGCAACCCGGAGGGGCATGCGGCCGTCGAAGTGCTGCTCGGTGGCCTGGCGCTCCACGCCGAAGAGCACGTCATGCTGGCGGTGACGGGCGCGCCTGCCCCCGCTACCGTCGACGGCAGACCCGTTGGCCACGCGAGCGTGCTGGAACTGGAGCCGGGACAGGCGCTGCGGCTTGGCTACGCGTCGGTCGGGCTCCGCAGCTATGTCGCGGTGCGCGGCGGCATCGACGTGCCGGAGACGCTCGGTTCCCGTAGCCGCGACACCATGTCGGGTTTGGGGCCGGAACCGCTGCGGAAAGGTGATCGCCTCCCGGTCGGATCTTCTCCGCACACGATCCCGGTCGTGGACTTCGCCCCTGTCGCCGAGTTACCCGCGGACGTCGTCACCGTGCGCGCCGTGCTCGGTCCGCGCGACGATTGGTTCTCCGACGCCACGGCCTTGTTCGCGGGCGAGTGGGAGATCTCCCCCGACACCGACCGGATCGGCGCCCGATTGGAACGCCGCACCGGCCCGGCGCTGTCCAGGAAGGTCACTCGCGAACTGCCGACCGAAGGCATGGCACTCGGCTCGATCCAGGTGCCGCCGAGCGGACAACCGGTCGTCTTCCTGGCCGATCACCCCGTCACCGGCGGGTATCCGGTGATCGCGGTGGTCGTCGACGCCGACGTCGACGCCATCGCGCAGGCGCGGCCCGGTCAGCCCGTGCGGTTCGTGCGGGCGGGCTGACCCCGGTTCGCTCCCGGCTGGAGCCGGGCGTGCATCAGGTACACGTTGTAGCTGTCCCACGCCGAGAGCATGAAGTACAGGTCCTCGCCGGTCGACCACGGATGGATGAACCCGCCGTAGGACTTCGGGTAGTCGGCGGTGGACACCAGCGGGATCGCTTCCGTCCACGCACCCTGCGGGCTCGCCGCGGTACGCAGCACGATCGCGCCCCTGGCCGAATCCAGGTACACCATCTGCCACTGCTCGGTCCTCCGGTCGTAGCGCACCGAGAGCTCGCTGGCGATGCCGAGCACCAACGGGGTGGCCTCGTTCTCGGCGGCGGGCGCCCAGGTGCCGCCCACCCAATACTGATACGCGGACTTGTTCAGCACCTGGTGCTTCGGCACACGCGCCAGCGCGATCGTGCCGATGCGTCCGTTGGGTGTGCCGAACATGTAGACGTAATCGCCCTGCGGCACCATCGCCGCGACCTGGAACTTGCCGAGCCCGAAGAGGTTCTCCCACTTGGCGTGCTGGTCTTTCCTCCAGGTGCGCCCGCGGTCGTCGGAATAGGCGAGGCCGCCGTAGTTGGTCCACCACAGACCGGGTATGCGGCTCCATCTGTTCACCGACATGTAGCTGAGGTACTGCCGATTCCCGATGGCGAACCCGGAGGTCGGGATGGTGGTGGTCTCCCAGTTCTTGATCTTGCGGCTGCCCAGGATCTCCGCGGCGTGGCAGCGGCTGTCCTGCGCGAAGGTATCCAGCGTCAGGCCGTCGGACAGATCGCGGTCGGTGCTGAACCCGATGACGTTGCTGCGCCAGTCCTGGTCGTCGTTGCCCGCGCCGCCGACACCCCAGCCCTTGCCGAAGGTGTCGCCGAAAACCACGGCGACCTCGCCGGGCGTCGTCTCCCACATGAGGCCGAGATCGGTGCCGTCGACCTGCCAGCGCATGTCGGTGCGGTTCTCCGAGCCGTGTCCGGTCACCTGGCCGACCAGTTGGACCGACTCGACCGTCGGCGCGGCCACCGGAGCCGCGAGCGGGCCGGGTTCGGCCGGATGTACCACCTGTGGCGGAGCGGGCTGTGGCTCCTCGCCGGGCCCTCCGGGAACCGGAACCGGAATCGGCTCCGTCTCCGGCTTGAATTCGATGCGCGGCAGTTTGACCGGTGACCCGGAACCGGAGGAAGAACCGGAGTCATCGTTCGAACCGGAGCCGGAACCGCTGCCCGATCCGGATCCAGATGACGAGCCGGACGAGCCGGGTTTCTCGTCGGTGCCCGCCTCGGGCGTCGGGCTGGGATCGGGATCGGGCTCGGGATGTGCGGGGTAGTCCCTGATGTCCGGGCACGGGTTCTCACACGGATTCTCCGGCAGCGGATCCGGGAAGATCCGTGTGTTGTCGTGCGGTGGGTCGGGCACGGGGACCGGGGTGAGTTCCGGGATCGGGACGGGAATGTCGATCTGCGGCGGCAGCGGTGGCGGCGGAGGCTGCGCGGGATCGGGTTCGCGGTTGAGCGGGTCGAAACCGACTTCACCGCAACTGTTGACCGGCGGCGGCGCCCACGGAAACGGTGCGGCCTGCGCGGTGGGCGTCGGTACGGTGAGGACGCCGACGAGCAGTGCGCCGAACAAGGCGGGTACACAAGGCGATTTGCTTCCGGATGCGCGCATCAGGTCGGCCCGGCCGCGCTCGTCAGGCGATCGGATGTCCGGTGGCGGACCGAGCCTTCCACGCGCTCAGCAGTTCTCGTACCGCATCGGGGTCTTGCACCGGAGAACCCATGTCGTGTTGTCTCCTGTCGGTCGGCTGCTGACGAGCCAACTTACCGGAACAACCGCTGGAAACGGGGACGGCGAATCGAAAAAGACCGGCGCAATGGAACCGCCGCCGGGCCGCGTGCGTCCAAGGACATATGAACGAGATCGAGTACGTGTTCGGCACCGGTGACGGAGTCGTGCACGTCTGGACGAGCGAGGCCGACCTGGAACTCGGCGACACGGGCGCGGCCGACGCGGTGCGGCTGGACTTCGACGGAGACGGCATCGCCGATGACGCGCTGTGGGACTCGGCTGGTTCGGGCCGCGCCGATATCGCCGCGCTGGATCTGGACGACGACGGCGTGCTCGACCATTTCTTCACCGATCCCACCGGCCTCGGCACGTGGAATCATCAGATCACCGGCCTACCCGGCGATGCGGCGAGCGAGCCACTGGACTGGAGCGTGCGCACGGACACGGAGGCGCCGGATCGCCTGCTCGGCGAAACACGACTATCGGATTCGCAGCGGGATGCCGATCGTTCGGGGGCCGACGCGTTGCCCGGGCACCTCGCACACCTGAACCGCGACCGGCGCGACCCGGGCGACGATCCGCTGCTCAGCTGACCGCGCGGCGGCGCGTGTTCAACGCGATGGCCACGATCCCCGCAGCATAGATGGCGGCGCCGGCCAGCACCACGATCGCCGATCGGCCGTCGTCCGGAACGATCAGGGCCGCGATCACGATTGCCAGCACGAACGCGACATTGAACACCGTGTCCTGCAGCGCGAACACCTGGCCGCGGCGGGCGTCGTCGATGTCTATCTGCATGGTCGCGTCACCGGTCAGCTTGATCGTCTGCCCGGCGAGTCCCAGCAGGAACGCACCGATCAAGAGGAGTTCGTGCGCACGCTCCACCGCGGCGCCCGAGTCGGCGAACGCGATCGGCGTGACCAGCGTCAGTTGCACCAACATCGCGGTGATCAGACCGGCCACCACGGTGCGCGCGCGGCCCAGCCGCGGAATGAGCAGCGGCGCGACGACGGCGGCCACCAGCATGCCCGCCGCGGTGGCGGCGATCGTGACGCCGAAACCGACCAGGCCACCGCTGAGCCCGGAGCCGTCCACCGGGGTCTGGCGCAGCACCAGCACCATGATCAGCGTATTCACGCCGAAGACGATCCTATGGGTGCCGATGCCCAGCATCGCCGTCGTGACCGCTTTCGATTCCCACACCGCCGTGGCCCCGGTACGCAGACCGGTAGCGATCGCGTGCACGGTGTTGTCGCCCTTCGCCGCGTCGGGCGCCGGGCCGAGCACGCGCGGCCGGAACCCCGCCGCTAGCGCCGCGCCCAGCAGTGACCCGATACCGCTGACCGCCACCGCGACCGAGGAGGCGAAGTCTCCCGCCCCGATCAGTCCGATCACACCCACCGCGACGGCCGCACCCGCACCGGCGCACCCGGAGGCCACTGTGGCCAGCACCGAGTTCATCGGCACCAGCCACGCCTGCGGCAGCACGCGCGGCAGCGCGGCCGAGACGCCCGCGAGGACGAATCGGCTGACGCCCACCACCGCCAACGCCAGCAACAGCAGCGGCGTCTCGCCGGCCCCGGCCAGCAGCCCTGCGCTGACCAGCGCGATCAGCACCGCGCGCAGCACGTTGGCGACCAGCAGCACGGTGCGCCGGTCCCAGCGATCCAGCAGTGCGCCCGCGTACGGCCCGATCAGCGAATACGGCAGCAGCAGCACCGCGAAGCCCGCCGCGATGGCCAGCGGATCGGTCTGCCGTTCGGGGTTGAACAGAATCGCGCCGGACAGGGCCGCCTGGAACATCCCGTCGCCGAATTGCCCTGCGAAGCGCACCACGGCCAGCCGCGACACGCCCGGGCTCTGCCGAAGTGTTGCGCGCAGTCCACCCGGCCGTTGCTCCGCGGGAGTGAGGCCTTCGGCGTGACCAGTCGACACGTTCGCGAGCGTACTGTGTTCGCCGACCGCGCCGCACCACGCGCGTCGGCGCCGACAGCGCGTCAGACCCGGTCGACCAGCGTGCTCACCGTCGCGCGCATGTCCGGCGCCATCGGCAGCTCGCCGAGCGTGCCCGCGTCGATCCAGGCGAACGCGTCGTGCTCGCCCGGCGCGAGGGCGACATCGCCGGGTTCCACCTCCACGACGAAGCTGTATTTCCGCACTTTCGACTTGGTACGGGTGGCGTAATCGAATCCACCGAGGAAGTCGAGGATCGCGCGCATCCGCAGCCCCGTTTCCTCCAGCAATTCTCGTTCGACGCACTCGGCGAATGTCTCGCCGGTTTCGACGCCACCGCCGGGCAGTTCGTACATACCGCCGTGATAGTCGTCGGCGACGCGGCGCACCACCAGAAGCCTGCCTTCGCGGAACACGGCGACGCCGACCACGAAATGCGCGATGCCATCCCGGTGTGCTTCGCTGCGGAGTTGCTGTTCGATCAGGGCGAGGTCATCGGGGTCCAGCACGTCGCTACCTCCGGTTGTCGTTGTGACGCTTGGCAATCGGGGCCGGGCCGGGATATCCGACGAGGTGGCCCGGCGTTTCGACGTACCGGTTGGTTCTGCTCGCCTCCCGTTCACCTTCCGGTCGCTCGCGTAAAATGCCGAGTGCGGCACAATTTACTAGGAATGCGGAGTACCGCGGCGGAAGTGCTCCTACCCTGAATGGCGATCGGTGCACGGTCCCGAGAGGAGGACCATGATGTCCACACTCACGACACCACACATCGATGTCCACCGTGGCGGCGACCGCATGAAGACGCGGGTCTCCTGGCTGGATTCGAAGCATTCGTTCTCCTTCGGGGAACATTACGATCCCGACAACACCCACCACGGCTTGCTGCTGGTCAACAACGACGACATCGTGTCCCCCGGGCAGGGATTCGACACCCACCCGCATCGGGACATGGAGATCGTCACCTGGGTACTCGGTGGCAGCCTGGTGCATCAGGATTCCCTCGGCCACAGCGGTGTCATCTACCCCGGCCTGGCCCAGCGCATGAGCGCGGGCACCGGCATCCTGCATTCGGAGAAGAACGACTCGTGGCGTCTGGACGGCCGCATTCCCGAACACGAGCAGCCGGTGCATTTCGTGCAGATGTGGGTGGTGCCCGACGAGCCCGGGCTGACTCCGGGCTACGAGCAGCTCGAAATCGACGACGAGCTCGCGGGAGGCGGTCTGGTCACGGTCGCCTCGGGTCTGCCCCGCTACCGCGATCGCACCGCGATCGCCATCAACAGCAGCCATTCGGCGCTGCACGCGGCGCGCATGACGAGCGCGGAGCCGGGCGCCGAGCAAGTGATCGACCTACCCGATGCGCCGTACCTGCACTTGTTCGTAGCGCGCGGGGAGGTGGACATGGAGGGGGTCGGCCCGTTGTATGAGGGGGACGCGGTGCGTTTGACCAGGTCAGGTGGCCAACGCGTGGTGGCGCGGCAGCCGTCGGAAGTTCTGATCTGGGAGATGCACGCGCGGCTCGGCGCCCAGTAGCCGGTTCGCATTAACATCCGTCCTCGGGAAGCGCGATCAGTAGGCGACCGCCGCGCACCCCGGACCACCTTGTCCGGACCGAGCATCGCGAGGCACCGACGGAGAGGAAGTCCATGTCGCAATATCCGCCCCCGCCGCCCGGTCAGTACCCGCCGCCGGGTCAATATCCGCAGCCGCCGGGCGGCCAGTATCCGGGCCAGCCCGCCTACTGGCAGGAATCGCCGAAGGGCCGCGGCCTGGCGATCACCGCGCTGGTGCTCGGCATCCTCGCATTGCTGTTCTTCTGGACGATCATCGGCGGCTATCTCTGCGGCATCTTCGCGGTCATCCTGGGCATCGTCGCGGTGTTCAAGGCCCGCGCGGGCACCGCGGGGGGTATGGGCATGGCGATCACCGGCATCGTCCTCGGCGCGCTCGGCATCGTCGGCGCCGTGCTGCTCACCGTCGTGGGTTACAACTTCTTCGTCAACTCGGGCGGCAAGGACTTCGTGGACTGCGTGAACAAAGCGAACAACGATCAGTCCAAGATCGAGCAGTGCGAACACGAGTGGAATCAGAAGCTGCAGGACAAGTACAGCGTCACCCTCACTCCGCCACCCGCGCCGACGCCCCGGTAGCCGAGGCGCACGCCCGGGTCGTGGCGATCACCTCGGCGAAGTCGCGGCGAAAGTCGCCGTCCGGCGCCACGACCCAGGTTCGGTAGCCGCCGTGCTCGTCGGCGGGCGACGGCAGCACGATGTGGCTGCCCGGCAGCGCGATCGACGCGCAGATCCGGAAGAGGTCGGCGAACAGCCCGGTATCCAGATACGAGTTGTCGGTGGGGCCGGTCAGGAAGGTCCAGCGGCACGCGCGTGGATGCGCGATGATCGGGCCGGGCCGAGGTTCGGGACCGGCGGCGAGCCGCTCGAGCACCCGGCGGCCGAACTCCGCGGGCATCACGACCGCTCCGACCGAGCCGACTTCCAGCATGATGCGACCAAGGATCGGGTCCACGAGTCCGTACAGCCCGTGGTCGTCGCGATAGCGACGGCAGCGAGCGAACGCGTCCTGGATCGACGGGAAATCCGTGGACGCGAGATGCCTGCCCGATTCGATGCGCGATGTACCCATGACGAACTACCTCGCCTCGCAGTGGTGGGACGCGTGCTCGGAAGAATCGATCGCTGTATCGACCCTAGTCGCAGGCAAGATGCTTGACAATAGTCACCGCCCCGCGCGTCCGAGTCGGCGTAGCATCCCGACACATGGCACCCGTCTCGCCTACCGTTGCCCGCTGGGAGCTGGTGCTGCGGCTGCGTGAACTGCGGGAACAGCGTGGGTTCGACTCCGCGGGTTTCGCCAGACAGGTGGGCTTCACCCCGGCCAACTGGTCGCACGTGGAGAAGGGCAGGCGGGTACTGACCACCAAGACCATCGGCCCGGTGCTCGAACTGCTCGACGTGGAAGCCGAGGAGCGTGTGGAATTGCTGGCCTTGCTGGAGGCCAGCAAGCAGCGTGGCTGGTGGGCGAAGTCCTCGGCATTGATCGGACCCGAGCTGCAACGGCTGTACGGCATGGAATCCGGCGCGCAGAGCATCCGCAGCTACGACAGCCTCGTCGTGCCGGGTCTGTTGCAGACCGAGGACTACGCTCGCGCGCTGATCAGCGCCGACGTGATGATCCGGCCGGTCCAGGTCGAGCAGCTGGTGGCGATCCGGATGCGCCGCCAGGAGCGGCTGCGCGGCGCGGACCCGGTGGAGCTCACCGCGGTCTTCGGCGAGGGCACGCTGCTACAGCAGACCGGAGGTCCGGACGTGCTGCGCGGGCAGTTGGAGTATCTGGCCGAGTTGATCGAGGAACTCGACACCGTCGAGGTGCGCGTGATCCCGTTCGCGGCCACCGCGGGCGCGGTGCTCGGCGGATCCAGTTTCCATCTCATCGACTTCGCGGGCGAGCAGCTGCCGACCTTCGGCTGGGTGGAGAGCGCGGTGTTCGGCGGGGCCGTCGAGGACCCGGATCTGGTCCGCGATCTACGCTTCGCCTACCTGCGCGCGGTGGACCAATCCTTGTCGAGAGTGGAGTCATTGGCCCTGATCAGGCGCTATTCCCGCGTGTAAAATCCTGCCCATGGCCATCACCGCACGGCCGGTACGCACCGGCTGGTTCACATCGACCAGATCGAACAATGGCAACCAATGCGTCGAGGTCCGGTTCGATGGTGATGCGGTGCTCATCCGTGACAGCAAATATCGCCGCGACCCGGCAAACCGCCATGCCGACGAGCCCGTCATCACCGTCACCGCAGCCGAATGGACCGCGTTCCTCGACGCGGTACGCATCCGCGGGCGATCGAATGGCGAATTGAGCGCGCACCCCGCCGCCGACGGCCACACCACACTGCGCCACGGCGAAGTCGCCCTCACCTACACACCGGAGGAGTGGGACGCTTTCCTGCTCGGCGCGCATGACGGTGAGTTCGATCGTGTCATCTTGCCCGCCTGACTTCCCATAGGACCGCAGGCTCCGCCCGTTTCCCGCATCGACGTGGGCGAACAGACCGGGAAAGACGGTTCGAGGTCGTCGCGCACGGCCGACGCACGCGCTTGTCGGCATACTGGACACCGTGACTTCCGAACTGACCCGTCCTTCCGGTATCGATCTGTCCTACCTCGACGAGGACGTGCGGGTGCAGGACGACTTGTTCGCCCACGTCAACGGCAAATGGCTGGCAGACCACCAGATCCCCGCCGACCGGGCCGTGGACGGCGCCTTCCGCGCGCTGTACGACCAGGCGGAGCTGGACGTGCAGGCAATCATCCAGAATGCCGCGGCGACCGACGCCGAACCGGGCAGCGAGACCCGCAAGATCGGTGACCTGTACTCCAGCTTCATGGACACCGACGCGGTGGCCGCCGCCGGGCTCGCGCCGATCGCCGCCGAACTCGCCGCGATCGCGGAGGTCGGCGACAAGGGTACTTTCGCTTCGCTGCTCGGCCGGTTGCAGCGCACCGGCGTCGGGGGCGCCGTCGCCGTGTTCGTCGACACCGACGACAAGGACTCCAACCGCTATCTGGCGCACGCCACCCAGTCCGGCATCGGCCTGCCCGACGAGTCGTACTACCGGCAGGACGAGTTCGCCGAGATCCGCGCGAAGTACATCGCGCACATCGACCGCATGTTCGCCCTGGCCGCCGCCGACCCACAGGTCGCCGGACTGCTCCCGGCCGAACTCGACACCGTCGGCGCACGCGTCTTCGAGCTGGAGCGGAAACTGGCCGCCGGGCACTGGGATGTGGTGCGCCGCAGGGACGCCGAACTCAGGTACAACCTGACCACCTTCGACGCGCTGGCCGCGGACAACCCCGAGTTCGACTGGTCCGCGTGGACGGACGGGTTGGCCGAGGGTGTCGACGCGGCAGGAGCCGAGCTGTTCGCCGAGGTGGTGGTCCGCCAGCCGGACTATCTGCGCGCGTTCGCGCGGCTGTGGGCCGACGAGCCGCTCGCCGACTGGCAGGCGTGGGCGGCTTGGCGGGTGCTCCGCGCGCGGGCGCCGTATCTGACCGACGCGGTGGTCGAGGAGAACTTCGACTTCTACGGCCGCACGCTCACCGGCGCGGAGGAGAACCGGGAGCGCTGGAAGCGCGGCGTCGGGCTGGTGCAAGACCTGCTCGGCGAGGCGGTCGGCAAGATCTACGTGGCCGAACATTTCCCGCCGCAGGCCAAGGCCCGCATGATCGAGCTGGTGGCCAATCTGCAGGAGGCCTACCGCCGCAATATCGCCGAGCTGGAGTGGATGGGCCAGGGCACCCGGATCGCCGCCCTCGCGAAACTGGAGAAGTTCACCCCGAAGATCGGCTACCCGGACAAGTGGCGGGACTACTCGGGCATCGTAATCGACCCGGCCGATCTGGTCGGCAACTACCGCAGGGGCTACGCGGCCGAACACGATCGGGATCTGAACAAGCTCGGCGGTCCGGTCGACCGCGACGAATGGTTCATGACCCCGCAGACGGTGAACGCCTACTACAACCCGGGCATGAACGAGATCGTCTTCCCGGCCGCCATCCTCCAGCCGCCGTTCTTCGACATGAATGCCGACGACGCGGCCAACTACGGCGGCATCGGCGCGGTGATCGGTCACGAGATAGGGCACGGCTTCGACGACCAAGGCGCGAAGTACGACGGCGACGGCAACATGGTGGATTGGTGGACCGACGAGGACCGGGCCGAATTCGGTGAGCGGACGCGAGCGCTGATCGAGCAGTACGACGTGCTCTCCCCCAAGGACCTGCCGGACGAGCACACGGTGAACGGGCAGTTCACCATCGGCGAGAACATCGGCGACCTCGGCGGTCTGTCCATCGCGCTGCAGGCGTACAAGATCTCGCTGGGCGATGCCGCGGCGCCGGAGATCGACGGGCTCACCGGCCTGCAACGGGTGTTCTACGGGTGGGCGCAGGTGTGGCGCACGAAAGCACGGCCGGAGGAGGCGATCCGCCGCCTCGCCACCGACCCGCACTCGCCGGCGGAGTTCCGCTGCAATGCGGTGGTGCGCAATATCGACAGCTTCCATGAGGCGTTCGATGTCAAACCCGGCGATGCGCTGTACCTGGAACCCACTGAGCGCGTGAAAATCTGGTAGTTCCTCGAGCCGAGGCGGTCCGACTGGACCGTCTCGGCCGCGCGAGTGGTCAGCGCAGGCGGTCCTCCGTCCCCGCGTCGAAGAAGAAGACATCCTCCGGTATGGGCCGAAGATACAACCGGTCACCGAGCCGCACCTGGAAGCGGCGGTCGACGCGCGCGACCACCTTCCCGGAGCGGCTGCTCCAGTCCTCGGCGATGCCGTGGCTGTAGACGAACGACTCCGCGCCGAGTTCTTCCAGCAGTTCGGCGTCCACCGCCAGGCCGTCGGCGGGCTCCGCGGTGACCTCCCAGGACTCGGGCCGTACCCCGACTACCACCCGGTCGCGAGATTTCGCCGCGGGCGGCAGCGGGATTCGTAGGTCGCCGAGCACCGCCGCGCCGTCGCGCACCGGCGCTTCCAGCAGGTTCATGCCCGGTGAGCCGATGAATCCCGCCACGAAGGTATTCACCGGATCGTCGTAGAGCACGCGCGGCGCGGCGATCTGCTGCAACTTGCCTTCGCGCAGCACCGCCACCCGGTCACCCATGGTCATCGCCTCTACTTGGTCGTGGGTGACGTACACCGTGGTGGTGCCGAGCCGTTTCTGCAAGACCGCGATCTGCGAGCGCGTGCTCACCCGCAGTTTCGCGTCCAGGTTCGACAGCGGCTCGTCCATGCAGAACACCTGGGGACGCCGAACGATGGCCCGCCCCATGGCGACTCGCTGCCGCTGCCCGCCGGACAGCCGGGCGGGCTTGCGGTCGAGCAGGTGCTCGAGCTCGAGCATCTTCGCCGCCTCGCGGACGCGCACCAGCGTGTCGGCCTTGTTCATGCCCGCGTTGCGCAGGGCGAAGCCCATGTTCTGCGCGACGGTCATGTTGGGATACAGCGCGTAGCTCTGGAACACCATCGCCACGTCCCGTGCCCGCGGCGGCAATCCGGTGACATCCTTGCCGCCGATCAGGATGCGCCCCTGGGCAACGGATTCCAGGCCCGCGAGCATGCGCAGGCTGGTCGACTTGCCGCATCCCGACGGACCGACGAGCACGACGAACTCACCGTCGGCGATGTCGAGTTCGAGCTGGTCGACGGCAGGCGCCTGCGCGCCGGGATAGCGGTGCGTGACGCCTTCGAACTGCACGGTGGCCATGCTTGTCGGTCTCCTCGGGACGAGCGCTACTTCGGCAGCTTCGGCGTGATCTGCCGATCGATGATCGCTTGCAGCTGGCTGGTGACGTTCGCGAACGTGGCGGCGACGTCGGCGTTCTGCAGACCGATCTGCTCCAAGCCGGTGCCGATGATCTGGTCGCCGCCCGGTACGAACACCCGGGCGTAGTCCTGCGACTTGGTCGACGGCAGCTGATCGATCGCGACTTTCGAGTTGGGGTTCTTCGCGAGGAAGTCCTGCTCGCTCTGGTCGTTCACGGCCGATTTGCGCACCGGCATGTAGCCCGTGCCCTGCGAGAAGTACGCGGTGTTCTGCGCGTTGGTGACGAACTCGATGAACTTCAGCGCGTTCACCTTTCGCTCGTCGGAGATGCGCGCCGGAATCGCCAGGCCCGCACCGCCGGTGGTGACGCCGGGTCCGTTCGGATGCGGGAGGAAGGCGGTGCCGAAGGTCAGCTTGCCCTCGGCGTTCTTCTGGATGCCGCGCAGGTCGCCGGTCGAGGCGATGGTGGAGGCGATCACGCCGGTGCCGAAGTCCACCGCGATCTGCGGCTTGATGCCCGCGTACCTCTTGGTGTTGATCATGGTGCGCAGGAACGTGCCCGCCGCGATGGTGCCGGGGTCGTTGAACTTCAGCGTCCACTTGTCCGAGTACGCGCCGCCGAAGGTCCAGTTCGGGCCCTGGAAGGTCCAGGCGAGATAGTTCTTGGCGTCACCCCAGCCGTGCGCGAGCTTGCCCGCGCCGACGACCTCCTGCAGCTTCGGGCCCCACTCGTCGAACTCCTGCCAGCTCTGCGGGCCGCGGTCGGGCAGGCCGGCCCGGTTCCACACGTCCTTGTTGTAGTAGAACAGCGGGGTCGAGCGGGCGTAGGGCAGTGCGTAGTGCTTGCCGTTGAACTGGTAGTCGGCGACCAGGGAGTCGACGTAGTCGTCCAGCCGCACGCCCGCGTCGGCGAAGTGGCCGTCGAGCGGTTCGATGGTGCCGTTCAGCGCGTAGTTGAACCACCAGACGTCGGAGAGCACCACGATGTCCGGCAGATCCCCGCCCGACAGCGCCGCGTTGAACTTCTGCGACACCTCTTCGTAGTTCTTGCCCGCGTCGACCAGGTTCACCGTCAGGTCGGGGTACTTCTCGTGGAAGCGACGGATGAGCTCGGTCTCTAGCTCCTTCGAAGTGCCCGGGTGGTTGGACCAGAAGGTGAGCGTCTTGGCGTCGCCGGACTGTTTGCCGCCGCCTCCGGTGCCCGCGCACGCGGTCAGCGCCGCTCCCGCCGTGAGCGCGCCGGTCAGTCCGAGGAATCCGCGCCGGGTCAGCGCCGGGAACTGTGCAGTGGACACGTGGTTTCTCCTTGATCGGTTAACCCTTGACCGCACCGGAGGTGAGGCCTTTGATCATGTGGCGTTGCAGCGCCAGGAAGACCACGAGGATCGGCAGCATGGTCAGCAGGGTTCCCGCCATGACCGGTCCCCAATTGGTGACGCTGGGGTTCTCGGTGTTCTGCAGCAAGGTCAGGCCGACCGGCAAGGTGGCGACCGTCGTGTCGTCGGCCATCAGGAAGGGCCAGAGGTATTCATTCCATTCGTTGACCAGCGTCACCACCGCGAAGGCGACCATGGTCGGCCCGGACATCGGCAGCACCACCCTGGTGAGCAACCGCCACCAGTTCGCGCCGTCCATCCGCGCCGCCTCGATCACTTCCGAGGGCAGCGAGAGGAAGTGATTGCGCATGAGGAAGGTGCCGAAGGCGACGCCGCAGAGCGGAATGATGATGCCCTGAAAAGTATTCCGCCAGCCGAGCTGAGCGATCAGCGCGTAGTTGGAGATCACCGTGATCTGGTTGGGGACCATCAGCGCCGCGATGATCACCAGGAATACCACCGTCTTGCCCGGAAAGCGCAGGAACACCAAGCCGTACGCGCTGAATACGCCGAGCACGAACTTCACCGCGGAGACGACGGCGGTGACGATCAGCGAATTGCGCAGGAAGGTCCAGAACGGCAGCGTCGTGGTGGCCTCCCGGTAGTTCTCCGGGTGCCAGCTGTGCGGCCAGTACACGGCGGGCTGCACGTAGATATCGGGCCTCGCCTTGAACGAGGTGATGAAGATCCAGAACAGCGGGACCCCGACGATGATCAGCACGCATGCCATCGCCGCGTAGCCGAGTAGAGTCACCGCCCGCTGCCTGCGCCGATAGGAAAGCGTCAGCACGCCCGCGTCTTTCACTGCTGTCCCCGATCCATGACCCGCACCTGCACCAGCGTCACCACGAGCAGCACCAGGAACATGACGGTGGCCACGGTCGCGCCGTAGCCGGCCCGGAAATTGCGAAAGGACTCCTGGTAGACCTGGTAGACCATGGTCGTCGTGCCGGTGCCGAGCGGGCCGCCGCGGGTCATGACGTTGATGATGTCGAAGACCTGCAACGAATTCAGCAGCACCGTGATGGACAGGAAGAAAGTGGTCGGCCGCAACTGCGGCAGCAAGACCTTGGTGAACGTCGTCCAGGAGCTCGCGCCGTCGATCTGCGCGGCTTCCATCAGATCGGTCCGGATGCCTTGCAGCGCAGCCAGATAGATGACGAAGGTATAGCCGAGGTTCTTCCAGATGTAGGTCACCGTCACCATGAACAGCGCCCACCGCGGATTCTGGTAGAAGTCCGGCGCGTCGTGCACGCCGAGCCGGTGCAGTGCGTCCTGGATCAGGCCGAAGCTCGGATCGAAGATGAACTGGAAAGCTACGCCGATGGCGGCGCCGGAGATGACGAACGGCGCGAAGATCGCCGAGCGGACCACATTGCGGCCGAACAGCTTGCGATCCAGCAGCAGTGCCAGCGCCAGTCCGAGCACCATGCTGCCGGCCACCGCCGCGAGGGTGAACACCACGGTGTTGGTGACGATGTCCCAGGAATCCGGCCTGCTCCACCATTCGCGGTAGTTGTCGAAACCGACGAATGTGGCGACCGGATCGGAGATGTTCCAGTCGAACAGCGACAGCCGGATGTTGTCGATCAGCGGCCGGTAGACGAACAGTGCCAGGAGCGCGAGATTCGGCAGCACCAAGACCAGGAACAGGGCGTAGTCCCGCCAAGGACGGTGGCGCAGACCGCGTCCCGGTGGCTGCGGCAGTACTCGCTCCGGCCTGGTACGCACGGCGGTGACTCTACGGACCGGAGCAAACAGCCGGTTACGATCGCCCGCCGTCGCGCTGAACTTCTCGTGCACAGGCCAAGTAGAGCAAAAGCCGAACACTACGATCGGCTACTTCGAGCAATTGATCGTAATGTTCGGCTTCGCGCCGCTGCGGGGTTACCGCAACTTAGTTCCAGTCCCCCAAGCCGTCACTCGCGCTGAGCGTGCCGCCCTGGGTGTTCTGCACGATAACCGGGTCGCCGCGGCGCGCGTTCTCGAAGAACCACTTGGCGTCCTCGGTGCTGACGTTCAGGCAGCCGTGGCTGGCGTTGGAGACGCCCTGCTGGGCGACCGACCACGGCGCAGCGTGTACGAAGATGCCGCTGTTGGAGATGCGGGTCGCGTACTCGACCTCGAGCTTGTAGCCCTCGGGGTCGGTGACCGGAACGCCGTAGGTCGACGAGTCCATGGTCATCTTGCGCAGCTGCTCGCCGACGATGTAGGTGCCGTTCGGCGTCTCGTGCTTGGGCTTGCCCATCGAGGTGGGCATCTCCTTCACCACCTCGCCGTTGCGGGTGATGGTGATGGTGTGCGTCTCGTCGTCGGCGGTGGTCACGAAGGCGTCGCCGATGCGGAACGAGCTGGTGGTGCCGCCCGCCTGCACCTGCACGTCGGTGTTGTCCGGCCAGAACTCGTCCGGTCGCCAGCGCACCTGCTTGTCGCCGCGCCAGTAGAAGTGTCCCGGCGCGGACTTCGAGGCGGTGATCTTGATGGCCTTCTCGGCGGCGGCGTGATCGGCCACCGGTTCCTTGAAGGTGATGATGATCGGCTGCGCGACGCCGACGACCTCGCCGTCGGCGATGTTGATCGAGGGCGGAGCGAAGTTGGCCTGCGGCTCGGGCTCGGTGGCAGCGGCGGCCGAGCCGGTGCCGAGACCCGGAGGAAGCGGTTCGGCCTGAGCAGGCGCGACGAGCAGAACACCGGCTGCCGCGATCGCGGCCGACAGCAGGACGCCCTCGCGCATCCGGCGGGCTAGCCGCGCTCCCTTGCGGGGAGCAGGCGACGACCCGGTGTGCAAAGCGGCATGCATAGGTTTCTCGTCCATTCCATCTCTCGCGCGCACGCGAACGCGCGCGTAGCGAGATTTCTTCATTTCAGCGAGGAGCCAGAAGAGCGCCGCACTGGTATCGACGGCCCGACCCGTCGTCCATTCCTACCGTCCGGACGCGCGTCGAATCCACCCGCGTTTCAGATTGATGCAGCACCAGTGCTTGTTGTGGTATGAGTCACAAACGCTCTGATCAGGTATCGAAGCGGGCAAATGTGCCGGTCACGACGGATTGGACACCCTTGGGGCGCAGTCGATCAGTTCACGAAAGATGGTTCACAGCAAACTTATTAGTGACGAAGCTCACTGACCACGTCGAACAGAATCGGGCGATGCGGACCGGTCGCGATATTGTGCGGCACCGAGAGCGGGACGCTTCCGCGCACATACCGCGGGGCGAGCCGCAGGCTTACCCGCGCCAGGATGGTGGCCAGCGCGATCCGCAACTCGTAGTCCGCGAGGGTCGCGCCGATGCAGCGCCGATGGCCGCCGCCGAACGGCGCGAACTCGAACGGCCGGTAGCGGCGGTCGACGAAGCGGGACGGGTCGAAGCGCCCCGGGTCGGTCCATACCTCGGGATCGGAGTGCAGCAATGGCACCGCTATCCCCATCGTCTCGCCAGGGGCGAGCGTGACGCCGCGCAGCGCGAACGGTTCGGTCAGCCGGCGCAGGACGATCGGTACCGGCGGGTGCAGCCGCAGGGTCTCCTGGCAGACGGCGTCGAGGTAGGGCAGTGCGGCCAGCTCCGCCGGACCGGCCTCCCGACCAGCGTCGTCGAGCTCGCGCCGCAGGCGGGCCAGTGGCTCCGGTGCGCGGTGCAGCCGGAACAGTGCCCAGACCAGGGAGGTCGCGGTGGTCTCGTGCCCGGCAACCAGCAAGGTGCGTATCTGCTCGCACAACTCATGATCGGCGTCGTCCGGGTAAGCGGACAGCAACATGTCGAGCACGTCGGCGGATGGTGTGTCGGGATGCTGACGCCGGTGTGCGATGTCGGCTCGGATCAACCGATCCAGTCGCTCGCGCGCGGCGCGGAACCGGTCCCACGGCCCGTGCCCGTGCAGCCCGCGGCGCAGAGTGGGCAACAGCAGCAACGGCCCGGAGAACGCAGTGATGAAGTCTGTCACCGCGGCGGTGTACTCCGCTTGCCGCCGCGGGTCGTGTGCACCGAACACCGCCGTCGTGATCACGCGGAGCGTGAGGGCTCGCGCCGCCGCCCGCGCGTCGATACGCGCACCAGCCGCCCACTGCTGACCGCTCTCTCCGGCCAGCTCCCGTACGGTGGCTTCCTGGATCAACGCGCCGTACTGCCGTATCCGGGCACTGTGAAAGGCGGGGGTGAGCAGGGCGCGGTCGCGGCGATGGCGCTCGCCCGAAGCCAGGATCAGCGACGCGGCGCCGACCATCGGTTCGATCGGATTCGGACGCGGCGGCTCGGAGAACATCACCGGCGAGCGGAACAACTCGCGGGCGCCGGCGGCCGTCCCGGTGAACAGCACCGCGCCGAAGCCGGGAAATCGAACGTAGAACGGGTCGCCTTCCCGCGCCCTGCGCCAGCGGAAGTACCGCTCGAAATCGCTGCCCGCGGCCAGGGCGTGCAGTACGGTCGCGCGCGGCACACGCGGTCCCGCCCGGCAGGCACCCGCTTCGGTTCGTAGTGTGCTCACGTTCATACCGAGAAACACGAGGCCGCGACCGGAGCGGTTCGAAGTCAGCCCGCGGCCTGCTTGTGCTTGCGCACCGCGCCCTGCGCCGTCGCCGCCAGCCGCGCGAGCCTGGCGTCGCCGAGCGCGGTCACCATGCTGCCGAGCCCGTTGGTCACGAACGCGATCGACATGCGGAGATCCGGATCGGCGTACGCGCCGGACCCGCCGACGCCGTAGTGGCCGAACGCGTGCCTCGGCTGCTGCTTGGACATCAGGACCGGGCGGTGGTAACCGAGTGTGAAATGAATCGGCACACCGAGTACGTAGTCACGGCTCTGGGTGGGCTGCACCTGCCCGATCGTCTCGATCGTCCGCGGATCCAGGAACCGCACGGTCTGCTCGGCGCCGACACCGGGCGGCTTCCGGTCCGCATTGGCTGCGTAGATCACGCCACCGTTGGCCAACGCGCCGTACATACGCGCCAGTGCGCGCGCGGAGAACACGCCATTCCAGCCCGGCATCACCGAGTCGTGCACCCGGGGGTCATGGACCAGTTCGTCGAAGCTTTCCGGCATGCCCGCCTCGGCGAGGCCGCGCACCGGTCGCACCCAGGACAGTACGGAGGAGGCGGTGTTCCAGCGGATTCCCGGCGGTCCGAGGTGGCGGTAGATCTTGGCGATCCGGTGCCGTTCGGATTCCGGGACGCGGAACCAGTACTCGTCCATGCCGAGCGGCTCGGCGATCTCGGTGCGCAACACCTCGGTGAACGGTGTGCCCGTCGCCCGCTGCACGAGTTCGGCGACCAGCCAGCCGAAGGTGATCGCGTGATAGCCGGAGGTGCGGATGCGCCGGGGGTCCGCCGGACTCTCGGCCAGTGCGCGGACCACGGCGTCGTAGTGCAGGATGCCTTCGCGGCCGGGAACCAGGCCGCGCACCCGATGCAGGCCGGCGCGGTGGCAGAGCACGTCTCGGACGGTGATGTCGTCTTTACCGTGCGCGGCGAACTCCGGCCAGTACTCGGCCATCGGAATGTCGTAGTCGATCAGACCCCGTTCGGCCAGGCGGTGGACGACCGTCGAGGCCACGCCCTTGCCGGTGGAGAAGGTCAGCGCGACGGTGTCGCCGTTCCAGCGCCGCTCCTTGTCCGCCCAGCCGGCCCAGATATCGACCACCGGCTTGCCGTCGAGGTAGACCGCGAGCGCCCCGCCACCGCGCGCGGGCTGAGCGAACAGGCCGAAGAACTGATCTGCCAGCCGGATGAAACGCGGATCGACCAGCATTTCATGCGGCGCCGACAGCTTTCCGCTGGCCGAATCGGCGGGTTCGAAGTCGTCCGCCGCCATTGCCGAAACCATGGGGTCACCTCCTGACCGCCGTTAGCCGGGCTGGTCAACCAGGGTAACCCGTTCCATGGGTGCGCCAGAGCCCAAAAGGCGTGGCGAGGCACGCGTCGCCGCTGTCGGCATTCCACGCGAAGGCCGCCGCGCCCAGACAGACGACCGTCTGTTCGGCGGTCTCCACCCCCGCTCGCGACCCTTCCAACGCGATCGAGATCGCGAACGTCCGCATGCCCGGTTCCGTGGTCGAGGTCACGGCGACGGCGTCCGGGCCGAAACCGAGCGCGACGGGGACCCCGCCCGCGCCCTCGCTCGCACCGACGCCTCCCGCCGCGCCGACCCCGATGGCCGTCGCGCCCGAGGTCGCGTTGGCGTAGCCCACACCGTCGATCCCGGTGGCACGGGCCTGGCCGTAGCTATCGGTCGCCGCGCGGCAGGCCGTCTCCCCATCGATGAGGGTGATATCGGTTCCGTGCTCGGATCGGCAGTGCACATCGGTGGCGGCAGCCATACCCGGAACGAAGAGGGAGCCTCCGATCGCGGCGGTCGTACACACGATTGCGCTGATCAGCTTCACCGGACACTCCTCTCGCACCAGAAAACCCACCATACCCAGAGCTGTTGGCGGCGGTTCGTTTCCGGTTCCGGCTCGACGTGCGCTCGGTCGATGGTGTATTCATGGCGTGGTATTTCAAGCGCAGCATGGCAACTTCGGATCACGGGGGCGTGAGTTCGCCGGCGTTACAGCTCGGGAGGACTGTACGTGTCTCGTCAACTGACCTGGGGTCGTCTCGCTTTCGCCGGATTGGCCATCGCGGCCGGATTGTCGCTGGTCGGCTGCACTTCCACGATCAGCGGTACCGCCCAGCCCGCCGTGGACGGGACGATCGACGCGGTGTCGGTGACCAACACGCCGAAGCCGTCCTCGGGCAGGCCGACGCCGAGCACCAGCAAGCCGACGCCGAGCAAGCCGGGCGGAAACACCGATTTCGACGCGAGCATCGGCGACTGCGTGAAGCTCGGCGGCACCACCACCAACGCCACCATCGAGAAGGCGTCGTGCGGCAGCCGCGAGTCGAACTACAAGGTGATCGCGAAGGCGGCGAAGAGCTCGCAGTGCAGCAGCGACGCCGACAACTACTACGCCGAGACCGTCAACGGTATCGAACAAGGCGCGCTGTGCCTGGACATCGACTGGGTGGTCGGCGGCTGCATGGACGTCGGCGGTGACGACCCCAAGCGCATCGACTGCACCGGCTCCTCCCCGGTGAAGGGCGTCAAGGTGGTCAAGCGCGTGGACAGCGCCGATGACGTGAATGTCTGCGGCAGCGGCACCGGATACGTCTACGACAAGCGCCGTTTCGTCATCTGCGTCCAGGAACTCTGACCCCGACTTCCCAACGCCTGCCTGCCACTAGGTTGGGGTAGGTGAGCACCACCGAGCTACCGCGGCTGCGGTCGGGCACCGGTCGTTGGATCCTGCTGGCCACCATCCTCGGATCGTCGGTCGCCTCGCTCGACGCGACGGTCGTCAACATCGCGCTGCCGCGGATCGGGGAATCACTGGAGACGGACGTCGCCGGGCTGCAATGGACGTTGAACGGCTACACCCTGACCCTCGCCTCGTTCATCCTGCTCGGCGGGTCGCTCGGCGACAAGCTCGGCCGCCGCCGGGTGTTCGTCTGGGGCACCGTGGCTTTCGCGGTCGCCTCGGTGCTGTGCGGCGTCGCGACGACCATCGAGCTGCTGGTCGCGGCCCGGATCCTGCAGGGTGTCGCGGGCGCGATGCTCACACCGGGCAGCCTGGCTCTGATCTCCTCTTCGATCGATCGCCGAGATCAAGGCGCGGCGATCGGCCTGTGGTCCGGCTTCGGCGGTGTGGCGGGCGCGCTCGGCCCGTTCCTCGGCGGCTGGCTCATCGACATCGCGGGCTGGCGCTCCATCTTCTTCCTCAACGTTCCGCTGACCCTCGTGGTCGTGCTGGTCGCGTTGCGGCATGTGCCGGAGAGCCACGATCCCGACGCCGCGCCCGAACTCGACGTGCCCGGCGCACTGGTGGTGGCGCTGGCGCTCGGTGCCCTGACCCTCGGACTGATCGACAAGATGCCCGTCCTCGTCGTGGCAGGCGTCGTGCTGCTGCTGGCGTTCGTCGTGATCGAACTGCGCAGCGACCACCCGCTGGTGCCGCCCGCGCTGTTCGGCTCGCGGGTGTTCACCGCGGCGAACCTCGTGACGCTCGCGGTCTACGCCGCCCTCGGTGGCGTGTTCTTCCTGTTGGTGCTGGAACTGCAACTGGTGGCGGGGTACTCGCCGCTGATGTCCGGCGTCGCGACCGTGCCGATCACGTTGATCATGCTGGCCCTGTCGGCTCCCGCCGGGCGCTGGGCGCAGCGGCACGGACCGCGCATCCCGATGACCACGGGACCGCTGCTGGCGGCGGCGGGCCTGGTGCTGTTGCAGCGCATCGGGCCCGACACCACATATCTCACCGATGTACTGCCCGGTGTTCTCGTCTTCGGGCTGGGGCTCGCCGCGCTGGTCGCGCCGCTCACCGGTGCGGTGCTCGGCGCGGTGCCCGCGAGCGAGGCGGGCATCGCCTCGGGCGTGAACAACGCCGTGGCGCGCACCGCGCAACTGCTCGCGGTGGCGGCGCTGCCCGGACTCGCCGGCATTTCGGGTGCGCTCGGCGATCCGGCCGCCTTCGACCAGGGCTTCGCCACCGCGATGTGGCTGTGCGCCGGGCTGTTGGTGACCGGCGCGGTGCTCGCCGCCGTCTTGCTGCATCCCGTGCGGCACGCACCCACGCTGGACAGCGTCGACTGCATGCCGCAGTGCGCGGTCGCGGGTCCGGCGGTGGCGCCGAGCGAAAAATGAGCGGCCCGAACGCGTCGCTCGCGTTCGGGCCGCTCGTCGGGATTCGCCGGCGATCAGATCGGGATGTAACCCGCCCCGACACCGCCGCGTCCGTTGATGTCGGCCATGATCGCGCTCATGTTGGTCCCGACCTCAGGACCGAAGCAGGCGATGGCCAGGTAAGCGTTCACCATGCCGACCAGCGTCGTACCGACGACGACCGGCGCACCGGAGTCGCCTTCGACCACGCACATCTGGCTCCAGGTCTCGACGTTCGTCCGGAAGACGTCACCCCAGGCGAGACCACAGGTGTTGCCGGTCGTGCGCCCTTCCTTGCAGACGATCTGCGGGAAGCTGGCAGGCGCGCCGATTCCGGTGATGGTGACGTTGCCGACGCGGTTCACCGGGGTGATCTTGCCCGGATCGAACTGGATGACGGCGTAGTCGAGATCATGGTTGGAGTAGGCGAACCGGCCGATCACGCCGGAGCCCCGATCGGATTCGGCGTAGACCTGTGCGCCAGGGTCGCCACAGTGACCTGCGGTCAGGCCGACCAGACGGCCCGCGTTGTCGTGGCCGACCGTCGTGACCGTGCACTCGAACTGGTTGTCGATGATGATGCCGGATCCACCGCCCAACACCGGCGGGCCCGGGTCGGCGTTAGCGGCCCCTGCGCCCGTGCCGAGCAGCGCCGCGCCCAGGGCGACGGCGAAGGCGGCGTTGGCCACCTTGGCGAGTTTGCTGAACATGTCCCTCCAGACGTCGGAAGCCCGCACGATATCAATCTGTCGCACCCATCGTGTCAGTAATCGGTCTCGGGCGCGTCACCACTACGGGGGTTGTCCCCACTGCTCGGGGCTTCAATCCTATTTCATACAACTGTGATCAAATGTATCTTACGAGCCTAATAGCGATTCGCTATCTCAATTGTGAAAATCGTGTGGCCGTTCGTGTCTCGGTGATAGTAAGGAGGCGTCGCGTTGGTCTCCGGAAACAAATCCGATTTTCGATGAGAATTATCCAAAGTAATTCGCCGAATGGCCGGAAGCGATCGAGCATTCCCGCAGTTCGGCTGTAGCTTGTGCCAGAGCTGGGCTGGTCAACTTTGGTGTCGTTCCCAATGTTCCGCGCCCTAACCATTGCTTTCCGGCAACGGTGAGGAACATCTATGACTGCGATCACAACGGGATGGTGTGTTCTGCACTACTCCGTAGTAAGGTGCGTCAAGCAAACGAGTCGCCGGGGCTACCAACCGGCGTCGAGGAGGATTAGCCAGTGCAGTCGACCGAGAGTCCACCATCAGGGTCACGGTTCAGTGGTGCGGTCGATTGGACGAGGTCTTACTGGCAAGATCATCCCAAGCGTTCGCTGGAGACCTTCGGCAGACAGATCACGATGGGCTTCGCCGCTGTCGCCGAACTGTTCGTCTCGATTTTCCGCAGGCGCTTCCCCTTCAGTGAGTTCGTCCGGCAGTGCGCGTTCATGGCCAGCGTCTCCGCGGCGCCCACGCTGCTGGTCGCCATCCCGATCGGCGTCATCGTCTCGATTCAGGTCGGCTCGGTCGCCGGGCAGGTCGGCGCCACCTCGTTCATCGGCGCGGCCAACGGCCTCGGCATCATTCAGCAGGGCGCTCCGCTGGTCACCTCGCTGATGATCGCGGGCGCCGTCGGCTCCGCGGTCTGCGCCGATCTCGGCTCGCGCACCATCCGCGAGGAGATCGACGCCATGAAGGTGATGGGCGTCGATCCGATGCGCAGGCTGGTCGCTCCGCGCCTGGGCGCGGCGATGCTGGTGAGCGTGCTGCTGTGCGGCTTCGTCGTCTTCGTCGGCTTCTTGACCGGCTACATCTTCAATATCTTCGCGCAGAACGGTACGCCGGGTTCCTACGTCGGCACCTTCTCTTCGTTCGCGGTTACCACCGATCTGCTTGTCGCTCTGGCGAAATCGCTGATTTTCGGTCTGCTGGCGGCAATCATCGCCTGCGACACCGGATTGAACACCCGGGGCGGTCCCGGCGGTGTCGCGAACTCGGTGAATTCCGCCGTGGTGAGCTCCGCCATCATGCTGTTCGGGGTCAACCTCATCATCACCCAGGTTTACAACGCACTATTCCCGTCACAGGTGGTCTGACCCGGTGTCATCAACCTATGTACCGCCGCTGCTGCGGCCTCTCCAGGCGTTCCGGAAATCCGCGCAGGCTCCGGTCGATCTGCTCGCCAGGCTCGGCCACCAGGTGTTCTTCCTGTTGCGTTCGATCGGCTCGATTCCGCTGGCGCTGCGGCACTACCCCAAGGAAGTGTGGCGCCTGCTTTCCGACGTCACCTGGGGCAACGGCAATCTCGTCGTCGGCGGCGGCACCATCGGCGTCGTCGTCATTCTGAGTGCGTTCGGCGGCATGACCGTCGGCATCCAGGGTTACAACTCGCTGAACCTGCTCGGCCTGAGTCCGATCACGGGTGCGATCTCGGCGTTCGCGACGACTCGCGAACTCGGCCCGCTGCTGGCCACGCTGGCCTTCGCCGCTCAGGCGGGCTGCCGGTTCACCGCGCAGCTCGGCGCCATGCGCATCTCCGAGGAGATCGACGCGCTGGAGTCCATCGCCATCCGGCCGCTGCCGTATCTGATCAGCACCAGGATGTTCGCGGCGATGGTGGCCATCATCCCGCTCTACTGCCTCGGCCTCACGATGGCCTACGTCTCCTGCTCGCTGACGGTGCGGCTGATCGGCGGCACCGCCACCGGCACCTACCAGCACTACTTCTACCAGTTCCTCGTCCCGACCGACGTCATCTATTCGCTGATCAAGGCGATCCTGTTCGTCGCGATCACCACGTTCATCCAGTGCTACTACGGCTTCTTCGCCTCCGGTGGCCCCGAGGGCGTCGGCGTGGCCGCGGGCCGCGCGATCAAGATGTGCATCATCGCGGTCGTTTTCGCGAACCTGTTCATGACATTGGCGATCTGGGGCGTCAACCCCGGCATCCGGATCTCGGGGTAGACACCAGATGATCATCGATCCCAGTGGGCGCGGGCCCACGATGCGGCAGCTGCTCATCGCAGGCGTGTGCGGTCTGGTCGTGTTCGCGCTGGTGCTCGGCTTCCTGATGCTGCGCTACAAGGGCTACTTCCAGGAGAAGGTCAACGTCACCGCGAACCTGACCACCACGGGTGACGGTCTGCCCGAGCAGGCCGACGTCAAGTTCCGCGGCGTGCTCGTCGGCGCGGTGAAGACGGTCGATGTGGCGGCCAAGGGCGAGCTGCAGCAGGTGCGGATCGAGATGAAGCCGGAGTTCGCCGGCGACATCCCGTCCAACGTGACCGCTCGCGTGGTGCCGAGCAACCTGTTCGCCGTCACCTCCGTCGAACTCGTTTTCAACGGTCCGGCCGACCAGTACCTGCACGAGGGTTCGGTCATCGAGGAAGACCGCAGCAAGGGCACCATCGCGCTGCAGGACACGCTCACCACGGTCCGCAACATCCTCGACAAGATCGATCCGGTGCAGTTCGGCCGGGTGCTCGGCACCCTGTCGCAGGCGCTGGACGGCAGCGGGCGGATGCCCGGCTCCACCGTCGAGCGGCTGGACCGCTGGCTGCTGGCCGTCGACGAGTCGATTCCCGATCTCGGTGTGCTGCTCGGCGACTTCTCCGCGTCGTTCCACGCGCTCAACCAGTCCGCGCCCGAGCTGGTCGACGTGCTCGGCAGCTCGGTGCAGACCGCGCGCACCATCGCCGACCGGCGCAGCGAGCTGGTCTCGCTGATCACCGGCACCAGCGGAACCATCGACACGGTGAACGACCTGTTCGCCCGTAACCCGAACGTGGGCATCGAGGTCACCGCGGGCACGAACGACATGTTCGGCGCACTCGCCGCGGACCCCGACGCGATCACCAGGAGCCTGCTGAACCTCAGCGAGACCATGCGCCGGATGGACACCACGTTCACCTGGGGTCCGCAGAAGCAGCAGGTCTGGGACGCGGGCATCACGCTCACCCCGTACCGGCCCTACACCGTGGCCGACTGCCCGCGCTACGGCGAGATGGTCGGGCCGAGCTGCTACACCGCTCCCGCCGTCGCCGATGTCGGCGAGCTGCCGGAGCAGCTGAAGCCGCGCGCGCTCGCCTCGGCCGCCGGGCTTCCTCCGGTGGTGCCGATGCCCGGTCTGCCGCTGATTCCCGGCGTCACCACCCCGGATCCGAACCGCGCCACCGCGGCCGCCCCGACCGGCGGCGCTCCCGCTCCGTTCGCGGGCACCCCGCTCGAGGGTCTGTTCCCGATGCTGCCGCCGGGCCTGCTCCCGCCCGCCGCGGCTCCGGCCCCCGCGGCTCCGGCCGCCGCGCCGGAGGGGACGCCGTCGGCGGCGCCGATCTCCTACCGGGGTGACTCGGCGATCACCGCGCTGCTCGGCCGCAAGCCGACCACCGCCGAATACCTGCTGCTGAGCACGATTCTGAAGGGCGGAACCATGCAGGTGGCCGACAACGGTGCCGCACGATGAGCATTCGCAGACCGCTGATCGGATTCAGCATCTTCGCCATCGTGTCGATCCTGGTGACGGTGGTGGTGTGGAACACGCTGGCGCGCATCGTCAGCGGCGATACCTACACCTACTCCGCCACGTTCTCCGATGTGCTCGGCCTGCACGAGGGCGACGACGTCCGCATGGCGGGCGTGCGCGTCGGCAAGGTCGAGAAGATCGAGCTCGGCCGCGACGGGAATCTGAAGAAGTCGGTCGCCAAGGTCACCTTCGTGGTGCAGCGCGACCAGACGATCTACAACGACACCAAAGCGCTGGTCCGCTACCAGAATCTGATCGGTCAGCGGTACGTGGCGCTGGCCCCCGGCAAGGGGTCCAACCCGGCGCCGCTGAAGAACAACGGTTCCATTCCGATCGACCGCACCGAGCCGTCGTTCGATGTGTCGGGTCTGTTGAACGGGTTCCAGCCGCTGTTCCAGGTGTTGCAGCCCGAACAGGTCAACCGGCTGTCGGAAACCTTCATCCAGGCATTGCAAGGTGACGGCGTGTCGCTGAGCGCGTTCATCGTCCAGGCCGCCCAGCTGGCCACCGACTTCCAGCGCAGGGACGCGATCCTGTCCGATGTGATCACCAACCTGTCGGGCGTGATGTCCGGGTTGGCGAAACGAGGTGATGAATTGGAGACCCTGGTGACCCAGACCCGGGCCTTGATCGGCGGGCTGTACGAACAGGGACAGTCGTTGCTCGCCTCGACCGAGCAGATCGCGAGCGCGACCACATCGGTGGTCGGCATGCTCGACCGGGTCCAGCCGGGTCTGCGCACGGCGCAGAACTCCACCAGCGCGGCGCTGACGCTGCTGCTGGACAACGGCGCCAAGCTCGACCAAGCCGCGATCGACCTGCCGAACGTCCTGTCGGCGGCGGGCAGGCACACCTCGGAGGGCGGTTACGCCAACGCCTACCTGTGCGGCCTGGACGTGTCGCTCTACGGCGTCCTGTTCCCCCGCGGCCTGTTCTCCCAGATCGGTGGCACCTCGCACTCGGCGGTGTGCCGCCCATGATGACGAAGCTCAGGTCCAGGTTCGAGAGCAACCGGTACTTCTGGTTGGGCATCATCGGCGGCGCCCTCATCGTGGTGCTGCTGCTGGTGTCCAGCGTCTACAAGCTGATCGGCGTCGGCGAGCAGTCGATCAAGGCCGAGTTCGTGCAGGCCGCGGGCATCAAGGTCGGCGACAAGGTCAACATCGCCGGGGTGTCCTCCGGCCGGGTGGTCGGCGCCGAACTCGAGGGCAGTCACGTGCTGCTGACGCTGAGCGTCAGCGACGACGTGAAACTCGGCCCGGACGCGCGTGCCTCGATCAAGATGGCCACGTTGCTCGGCACCAGGTACGTCGACCTCGAGCCGGGCGACGGTTCGGGTCTGAAGAGCAAGCGGATCCCGGTGTCCAACACCTCGGTGCCGTACAACCTGGCCGACGTGGTGCAGGTCGGCACCCCGAAGTTCGAGGCGCTCGACACCAAGAAGCTGGCCGATTCGCTGAACCTGATCAACGAGCAGATGAACGGCTCGCCCCAGCTCACCGCCCAGGCGCTGGACAGCGTCGGCGCGCTGGCCAAGGTCATCGACCGCCGCAAGACCGAAGTGGACGCCCTGCTCCAGGATCTGGATCGGGTCACCCGGATCCTCGCCGACAACCGCAACAGCATCCTGCTGGTGATCACCCAGGGCGAGGCCATCGCCAACCGGGTGATGGAGCGCCAGGCACTGCTGCGCCAGCTGCTCGACAACGTCGCGGCGCTGACCAAGCAGCTGCAGGCGATCGGCGCGGAGAACAACGATCAGCTCGGCCCGACCATCCAGCAGCTGAACACCATGGCCGAGGGCCTGCAGAAGAACAAGGACAACCTGGATCGGATGCTGTCGCTCATGCCGCCGACCCTGCGCTACCTGGCCAACTCCTGGGGTGGCAGCGGTCCGTACGGCGATGTCGGCCTGCCGTGGCTGTTCCCGGACAACTGGTTGTGCTTCGCCCAAGTTATCGAGGGGTGCCAGGGATGAAATTCCGCACGGGCTTTCCGCTCAGGACCGTCGCGAAGACGCTCCTGATCAGTGCCGCCGCGCTGACGGTCGGCAGTTGCTCGCTGCTGCCGAGTTCGGTGAACGACGCGTTGGGCAACACCCTGCGGATCACCGCCGACTTCGACAACATCGCGGGCATCTACGAAGGCAACCCGATCACGGTGCTCGGGCTCGACGTGGGCAAGGTCGACAAGATCGTGCCCAAGGGCACGCTGATCGAGGTGCACATGTCCCTCGACAAGGACGTGAAGATCCCGCAGGACGCGATGGCCGCGATCATCTCGCCGTCCATCGTGACCGACCGGCACATCGAACTCACCCCCGTCTACACCGGCGGTGCGACCTTGTCCGACGGTTCGCACCTGCCGAAGGCCCGCACCAAGACCCCGGTCGAGCTGGACACGATGATCAAGACCATCGATCAGTTCGCCGCCGCGTTGAAGCCGGAGCCGGGCCAGGAGGGCCTCGGCCCGTTGTCGGGCCGGGTGCTCTACCCGATGCTCAACGGCAACGGCGAGAAGATCCGCGACACCCTCAACGCGCTGTCCAGCGCGCTGAAGGTCGGCGTGGACAACAAGGACGCGATCTCCAGCATCATCATCAAGTTGAACGACCTCACCACCATGCTGGCCGACAACGATCAGTCGGTGCGCGATTTCAGCAACCGGGTGACCCAGATGACCGGCCTGCTCGCCGAACAGGCTCCCGGCTTGCAGGCCACACTCGACCAGTTGCTCGCCTTCCTGCAGAACACGAGCACCACGCTGACGCAGTACCAGGACCAGTTGCAGGGCACGATGACCGGCCTGACCAACGTGACCCAGCAGCTGCGCGACAACGCTCGCGGCCTCACCGAGGTCGCCGACCTCGCGCCGATGGTCATGCAGAACGTCGACAACATCGTCAACCGCGAGCATCAGTACGTCCGGTTGCACGCGGTGATCGGCACCGCGCTGTCGGGTGAGATCGTCAGCCTGTTCTGCGAACGCATCCAGATGAGGGCCGATGGCTGCCGCACCGGAAACATGCAGGACTTCGGCCCCGACTACGGGCTCACCGCCGCACTGCTCGGACTGACGAAATGACGTACCGAATGACGATCAAGGCACGCAGGGCACTGGTCGCCGTCGCCGCGGTGGCCGGTGTGGCGGTCACCTCCGGCTGCGGGCTCACCGTGGAGAAGCTGCCGCTGCCGAAACCGGGTCAGGGCGGGGAGACCTACACCATCCACGCGGTCTTCGAGAACGCGCTGAACCTGCCCGACCAGGCGAAGGTGAAGATCGGCGGTTCGGACGTCGGCGTGGTCACCGACATCAAGACCAAGAACTTCCAGGCCATCGTGGACCTGACCATCCGCAAGGACATCGAGTTGCCCAAGGGCAGCACGGCGGAGCTGCGTCAGGCCACCCCGCTTGGTGACGTGTTCGTCGCGGTGTCCAAGCCCAAGACCGAGCCCGGCGTGGCAATGCTGCACGACGGCGACACGCTCACCATCGACAGCACCTCGGCGGGCGCGACCGTCGAGCAGTTGCTCATCTCGGTTTCCATGCTGTTCAACGGCGGCGGCATCGCCAGCCTCTCCAAGCTCGGCTCGGAGCTGGACTCCATCGTCGGCGGGCGTGGTGAGCAGCTCGCACATCTGATCACCGAGATGACCGGAGTGGTCGGCAGTTTGAACGCCAACTCCGCCCGGGTGGACAGCGTGCTCGGCGAGTTCAGCACCCTCGCCAACACCATCGAGGGGCGGCGCTCGGAGCTCGGCGAGGTGGCCGACACGTTGCCGCAGATGGTCGGCGCGATCGCCGAGAACAACCGGGCCCTCGGCGATCTGCTCACCAAGTTGTCCACCACCAGCGCCGCGCTGGGCGACTACGCGAACACCTCGACCGAGAACCTGAACGGACTGCTGGAGAACACCCATCAGCTGATGGACGCGATCGCCAAGACCGGTGACGGCTTCGGCGTCCTGCTGGATCGGCTGCGGGTCCTGCGGCCGAAGGTGGACGCGACCTTCCGCGGCGGCAGTTTCGCGGTGTACGCGACCGCGACCAACCTGGACATCAGCGCGCTCACCGATCCGCAGCACGGCAAGCTCCAGGATCTCAACGACTTGCAGGACTTCGCGGGCAGCCTGATCCAGGTGCTGCAACTCGTTCAGGGTCGAGTGGCGGGAGGCCACCGATGACCTCCGTGCGCAAAGTGTTCGGAAGCAAGATCTTCCTGTCGAACCTGGGTCTGGTGCTCGTGCTGCTGGTCGGCGCCGCTTACCTGATGGTGAACGTGATGCGGGTGAACCCGCTGCGGTCCGACTACACGGTCACGGTGAATCTGGACCGTTCCGGTGGTCTGCAGCCGGGCAACGACGTGACCTTGCGCGGCTGGCGCATCGGCAAGGTGACCTCGATCCAGCTGACCGATCGCGGCCAGGCCATCGCGGCCACCGCGCAGATCGAGTCGAAGTACAAGATCCCGGTGGACACGCAGATCGCGGTGCAAGCGCTGTCCGGTGCGGGTGAGCAGTACATCGACTTCCGCCCGAACGCCGAGCAGGGGCCGTATCTGGCCAACGGCGCGGTGATCAAGTTCGATCCGGACAAGATCCACACGCCCACGCCGGTGTGGTCGGTGCTGGACAACTCCAGCGCCCTCATCGCGCAGATCGACCCTGATCACTTCCAGGTCATCCTGAACGAGCTGGACATCGCGCTCAGCGGAGGCCCGGATCAGCTGCGCGGGCTGGTCAACGGCATCAGCTTGGCGATGGCGGGCCTGGATTCGCTGCTGCCGCAGACCACGAATCTGATCACCAACCTGCGCACGATCGCGAACACCACGTCCATGGCGCAGCCCGATCTGGCCACGCTGACCAGCAACTCCGGCGTGCTGTTCGAGCAGTTCAACAAGGCGAACGCGGAACTGCAACGGGTGCTGGAGACCGCGCCGGGTCAGCTCACCAGCCTGGGCGCGGTGGTGGACAAGACGGCCGATCCGATCACCAGCCTGGCGACCAACTTCCAGGCGATCACGAAGGCGGCGCAGCTGCGACTGCCCGCGCTGCGCGCGCTGTTCCCCTCGCTCGCGCTCGGTGGCGAAGCGCTCGGCATTCCGGCGCACGACGGCGAGTTCCACGCGATGATCGACATCTGGCCGCGGCCGTTCTGCACCTACAACACTCCCAAGATCCGCAACGAGGTCGTGCAGGACGGCACGATCCCGAAGTGGAACTACTGTGAGAACCCGCCGCCGGGTCAGCAGATCCGCGGCGCCGCCAACGCGCCGCGGCCCGACGTGCCCGACAACGGCGCGCACATGCCGCCGGGTGTGGATCCCAACGAGCGGACGCTGCCTCCGGTGCGGTGAGTCGTACCCGGCCCGGCGGTCATCCCGCCGGGCGGGCATACTCGCCGGTGGAACCCGTAAGGTTCGCTGTCGCGGGCCGCTGAAGCCAATCGGTGCGCACCGACGCGCGCCGGGAAAGTGCAGGTTTTATCGATGTCTACCGACGACGCCGAGACCGGCAAGGACGCCGAGACCACGCCCGCCTCCGACCAGGACACCGACGCGGTGACCGAGAAGTCGCAGGATGCCGCCGGCGCGGCGAAGCCCGACCTGTCCAAGGCGGAGAAGGCAGACAAGGCCGGGAAATCCACCTCGCTTCCGCTGGTGGCCGCGTTCGTGGCCGGTGTGCTCGCGGTCGCCGCGATCACCGCGGTGGTCGTGTTCTTCTTGCAGGGCAAGGACCGCGGCGACAAGCTCGACGCGATCCGCGACTCGACCAACGCCGCGTGCGCATTCGGCAAGGACGTCTCGGTCTACGACTACTCGAAGAACCTCGATGACTACTTCACCACGGTGAAGGCGGGCTCGTCGGGCGAGTTCCTCAAGGAGTTCGACGACGCGACCAAGGCGTTGAAGGACGCCATGGTGCAGGCGAAGGTCAAGTCCTGGGTCGATGACGTGCAGTGCGGCTACCAGTCCGGTGACCAGACCTCGGCCAAGGTGCTGGTGACCCTCACGCAGTACCGGACCAACTTCACCCAGGCCAACCCCGAGCGGCAGTTCGTCGTGGTGATCGCCCAGCTGCACAAGTCGGGCGACAAGTGGCTGGTCGAGAAGCTCGATTCGCCGATGTTGAAGGGCGCGGGCACCGGCCTGCCGGGCGCCCCCGCGCCGGGCGGTGCTCCCGCGCCGGGCGCCCCGGGGCAGCCCGCACCGTCTGGTCAGCCCGTACCGCAGCCGGGCAACTAGCCGAGCGCCTCCGGCGGTGGGCCGAGCCACCACCGCCGGAGGTCATTCGGGCAGCTCGCGGCGCTTCGGCCGACGCATCAGAACAGCGTCAGAGCCTGTGGCGCCGACGGCGCGGCCGCCTTCCCCGCGGCCTCGTCTTTCGGCGCTTCCGGCGCCGTCGGCGTTTCCTCCACAGTCACCGCGAGCATTTCCACGGTGTTCGCCTCGGCGACAGCCGCGGTGACCGCGGCCTGCCGAGCCGCTTCTCCGGCCAGTGCGTCCGCCTGCTCGTTGAAATAGTTGCCGACGTGTCCACGGACCCAACGGAACCGGACCGGTCCCGGCCTGCTCGCGATGGCCCGATCGATCTGTCGGACGAGTTCGACGTTCTTCACCGCCCCACCGGTCGACGTGCGCCAGCCGTTGAGCCGCCACCCCGACACCCACTCCGAGGCGCATTTGATGGCGTAGAGCGAATCGCTCTCGATGAGCAGGGGTTCGGACCCGGGGTGGGCGACGATCGCCTCCAGCACCGCGCGCAACTCCGCGACCTGGTTGGTTCCGGAAGCGGCTCCCCCACTCGCCGAGGAGCCCTGATGATTGACCCAAGCCCAGCCGATGGCGCCGCCGGGATTGCGGAGGCAGGATCCGTCGGTGCTCACGATGATCATGGCTGGCACCCTACGCAATCCGACCGACAAGATCGGTACCGTGGAATTCCTCTATCTCCCTCCGTAACCGCGACTCCGTGCGGCGCAACGCCGTTCTCACCGCGGCGTCCAGCAGGCCGGCGCTCAGGCGCCCGAGCACTCCGCGAGGTGGACTGTACTCCGCCTCGGAGGTCAGTACCGAGCGCCCGTAACCGAGCGGGTCGAAGCGCAGCCGCAGTGTGCCGGAGAAATGTCCGCGCAGTGCGTACCCGATCACCGCGTTGCGGCGGTATTCGGTGATCTCGCAGGTGGCGGTCGGCTGCCAGAGCGCGAGGCGGCTGGTGGTGGCGAAGACCGCGCCGAGTCCGCGGTCCTGGTCGCCGGTCGGTACGAAGTCCGCGATCCCGAACATCCAATCCGGTACGAATAGATGGTTGTCCGTGTAGTTGAAAGCGACCTCGACGGGCGCTCCGACGTCACTCGCGTACTTGATGTGGCCCATAGGCCCTCCCTGTTCCACGACTGGCGTTAAAAGTACTACAGCTCTCCTCTTTATTCGAGGGCTCGGCGCGATTCGATGCGACGAATCGCAAGATTGCGACCGAGTAGTTGCTTGGGAAAGGGCTCCTCCGTCGCGCGCTCAGAGTTGGTCGACGATGTGTTCCGCGATCGGCATGGCCGAGGTCGCCGCAGGTGAAGGGGCGTTGAGCAGATGAACCGAGCGCTCGGTGCGCTCGATCATGAAGTCGTGCACCAAGGTTCCTTCTCGCAATACCGCTTGCGCGCGAATTCCCGCTTCCCGGGGAAGCAGATCGGCGAGCGTCAGCTCCGGGCAGTAGCGGCGGCACTGTGCCAGGTATCCCCGCTTGAACAGCGAGTTGCGCAGCTCTCGCAGGCCGGTGCGCACGTTCGCCTTGGCGACGCGGTGGAAACCCGGGAACCCGAGCACTTCTCGCGCGTCCCGCAGGTTCAGACTGCCTTTGCGGTAGCCCTCCCTCGCGAGACCGAGCACCGCGTTCGGACCCACCGTGAGCGCTCCGTCGATGGTCGGGCTCAGATGCACTCCTAGGAAGGGCAATTCCGGATCGGGGATCGGATAGATCAACGTGCTGACCAGGCCGTTGCGCTCCTGCGGCAGCTGGTAGTACTCACCGCGGAAAGGAACGATGCGAAAGTCGGTGCGCAGCCCGGCGGCCCGTGCCATCCGGTCGGCTTGCAGCCCCGCACAGACCACCAAGCGGCGAGCTGTCCACGAACCGGCCGGGCCGGCGGCGGTCACCGCGTCCGAAGTCTCGGTGAGCGTGGCGATCTCGGCACCCAGCACGAATTCGCCACCGGCGCAGCGGACTTCCTCGGCCAGCGCTTCGGTCACCCGGGTGAAGTCGATGATGCCGGTGTCCGGGACGAAGAGGGCCCCGACACCGGTGACGCGCGGTTCCCGCCGCGTGAGCTCCGCGGCGTCGATGAGCTCGACGGCCACGCCGTTGACGACGGAACGTTCGTGCAGTGCGAGCATGCGTCCGTACTCGGCATCGTCGGTGGCGACCAGCAATTTGCCGCAGACCCGGTACGGAATGTCCTGTGCCGCAGCGAAATCTTTGGTCCATCGCGCACCCCGCCGGCACAGCTCGGCCTTCAGGCTGTCCGGCGGATAGTAGATGCCGGAGTGGATGACGCCGCTGTTGTGCCCGGTCTGATGGACCGCCAGACGCTCTGCCTTCTCCAGCAGCACCAGGCTCGCACCGGGGTGGCGCGCCAGGATCCGGTGCGCGGTCGCCACGCCGACGATGCCGCCGCCGATGACGCAGAAATCGTAGGCGCTCATGCCGAGCAGGGTAAACGGTGTGTCACACCACGGTGGAATCCGCTGCGCCGTGTGTGGACGCGCGTTCGCCGGTTCCCTTCGGCGCGGGAGCGGGGCGCCGATCCAGGTGCAGGTCGTGCTCGCCCAGACTCGGGTCGGAGAACGCCACTCGCACTTCGCCGCGCTGGGTATCGAGGTCGGTGCGCATGGTGGTCACGGCGCCCGGTTGCTGCGGCGCGGGGTCGGAGCGGAACAGACCCGTGAGCGCCGTCAAGGCATTCGTGTCCACGGTGACCGAAACCGTGTCGGCCGCGCTCTCCGCGACTTGCGCGCCGACGTAGGCGTCACCGAATCGAACTTTCCCGCCCAGAGGCGTGCGCCCCGGCGGTGTGGCAGGTGAATCGGCCTGCGGCTCGGCAGTTTCCGGCTCGCCGGCACACGGAGCGGAAACCGCTGCGGGCAAGACGAAGCTGTTGCCGGTCAGCAGGGGATAGAAGACCGTGCCTCGTCCGCGACCGGGCTCGTCCGGGACGGCTGGGGTGACCGGCGCGGCGATCGGAGTATCGGGGCGCTGCGTATCGGCGATCTGGTGGACGATGTAAGCGCCGGCCGCGACGGTCAGGCTGAGGCTGGCCGCACCGGCGAGCACGACGGCGGCATGCCGTGCGACCTGGGCAGGCCGGTGTGCTGTCACGATGCTCCTTTCCCAGCGACGCTGCTCCCCACAGGCGATCAGCACCATGGAAAGCTGTACGCCCGACGAGATTACCTGTGCGGCGAAGGGGCATACCGCATCGGAGAGAGCAGAATCACAACGGGCGCGGCATGGGGCGAGCCGGTGCGCCCTGGCGTGCATGGCGTCGATGTTTCCGTGAACGCACGGGCGGGTAAATATTCGGGTAGCTGGCGAGCGCCATTCTCGACTGCCATCTCGAGACACCCGGCCAACGGCGTCCGGCCGTCGACATGAACACGGCGCACCCAAGTGTGGCGCTCGCCCGCTCCCGATTCCGCATGGATCGGGCCGGGTGTGGGCGGGTCAGGCGAACTGGCCCGCTGTCCTTCCTTCGCCCGTCGGTCCCGCGAAAGCCTGTGCGATAGTGAGCCATTCCGCGGCGTCGTCGCCGTGCGCCGAGATTTCCAGATCGTTCGGATGGCGGCGCTGCGTCACCAGCAGACAGAAGTCGAGCGCGGGTCCGGTCACCCGCTGTTCGGCGTCCTCGGGCCCCCACGACCAGATGGTGCGATCCGGCGCGGTGAGTGCGACCCGGAATTCCGCTGCGGGCGGAGTCTTTCCGTGCACGGTGTAGGCGAAATTCCTGGTGCGCACGCCGATATGGGCCACGGTGCGCAACCGCGCCGTGGGCGACCGGTGCACGCCGAGGGCATCGGCTACGTCCTGCCCGTGCGCCCAGGTCTCCATAATGCGGGCGGTGATCATCGACGCGGCGCTCATGGGCGGGCCGAACCACGGCAGTTTGGCGCCCGCGGGCACGGCGCGCAGTGCGGCGGTGATCGACGCGCGCCCACGCCGCCAGCGGTCGAGCAACTCGGCGGGCGGTTCGGTCGCGGCCTTCTCGGCGGCCTCGTCGACGAACGTGAGCGCGCGCGGTCCGGCTTCGGTCAGCAACTGCTGGAAGCGGGCGGCGTCCGCGGTGGCGATCGTCGCGATCTCATCGGTCCAGGCCAGATGTCCGATCTGGTGTGCGATGGTCCACCCTGGCGCGGGTGTGGCGCGCGCCCATTCCTCGGGCGCCAGCGGGGCGACGAGTCGTTCCAGGTCCGCGCATTCGTCGGCGAAGTCGCCGAGCAACGCTTCTAGATCAGCCATCTGTGCCCCTGCCGGTTCCGGGCCCACCGCCTCGTGTGCCACCGTCGTCCAGCATCGCAGCGAGCCCAAAAAAAGGCAAGCACGCTTGTTTTATATTGTGGGCGGTGGCCCTGCTACCAGCCGAAAAGGATCAAGTGGGCGGCTCCAACGACGAGGCCGAGGGCCGCACCGTGCAGATACAGCAGCCAGGCGTCCTGCTCGACGGAGGCGTAGAACATCTCCATGAACTCCCCCGGCGTGAGCCGCCGCAGCTTACGCGCGGCGAACTCGTCGATGGTCTTGGCCTGCTCCCGGGTGAATTCTTCGTCCTCGACCAGGGTCGGCGCCAAGCCGACCGCGGCGCCCGCCGCGCCCACCGTGAGGTTGTCGAACTGGCGACGCCCCAGCGCCGCCCGCACGAGTGTGGTGGTCGGCCCGAGCTGACGATGGATCTCGTCGGCGATCAAGCGCTCCAGCAACTGCCTGGTCTTGTCCCCGTTCGGGCCTTCCAGCAGCTCCTTGGACAGATTCGGCAGCGTCAGCACCTGGTAGGCCAGGATGTGCGCCAGATCGGTCGCCGCTTGCGGCTGCCGTTTGGCCAGCAGTGCTTGCTTCCACAGGTACTTGTACCTCGGTTGCGGATCGCCCGGCTCGAACACCATCTTCACCGCGATGACGTTCACGATCACGCCGATCGCCGCCGAGGCGAGCAGCACGATCACCCAGCCGGGGACCAAGCCCAGCACCGGAATCTGCTGGTGCACGTGCAGGTACAGAGCCAGCAGCACGCCGAAGGGCGCGCCGAGCAAGCCGATGCGCACCATGAAGCGCAGTTCGGGCGCCGCGATGGTGGTGGTCAAGTCCTCGAGAATGGCCGGGTTGTCCTGCAGGTAGCAGATCACGAAACCCTTGATGCCGATCAACTGGTCGACGTTGTCGCCCAGCGACGCGAACGCGCGGCGCGACAGTGCGGGCAGTTCCCGGTCCACTCGCTGGTAGATGAGCTGCTTGGCGGCGCGCGGCACGGTACGCCACAGGTCCGGGTTCTCCCGGTACATCAGCTCGTCCACCAGCGGGCGCACCTGCTGCCGCGCCAGCACCGCGATGTAGTCGGCGATGCCGTCGAGATCGAGTTCGTGGATGAAATCTTTAGGGCTGCCGATCCGCATCAGGGCCTTGTCCACGCAGATGCTGGCCATCTTCTCCGCCCGCGCCGGGATGAAGCCCTGGAATCCGAGACGGCGGCCGTCGCCGGAGAAGGTCGGCAGCACTTGCACCCGGCGGGGGAGGTATGGATAGAGCACGTGCAGGCCCGGGATGCGGATTCCGCGAAAAACGATCGGCCAGAACAGCATCAGCACGCCGGTCCAGTTCGTCAGCCATCCCGCCAGCGCGCTGAAGATCGGGAACGTGATCAGGTCGACCACGAATTTCGGCTGCCCGGTCAAGCTCTCCCAGTCGATGAACACGCCGGCGGCGAGCGACGACATCGATGGGACTCCCTAAGCCGATCCGGCGGTACCGCCGGTATGAGATATCAAGGCCCCAACGTTCTCATTGCCTTGGACGGGGTGTCAACGCGAAGCGTGGGCCGTACCGGTCGGAACTTCGCCGTCAGCGAACGGACCGGTCGGAGCGGAACAAACCAGCACACCCCGGGGTTGAGTAGGCATCGCTCAACTTTTGGAAGGTCGAAGACGTGACTACACCTCAGAACCTGCCGGTGCTGTTCCTGACCGATCCGATCGTGCTGCCGGGCATGGTCGTGCCCATCGAACTGGACGAATCGGCGCAGGCCGCGATCGATGCCGCGCGCGCCGCCAAGACCGACGCCGTGCTGCTCGCGCCGCGGCTGAACGAGGGCTACGCCACCTACGGCGTGGTCGCCACCATCGAACAGGTCGGCCGGATGCGCGGCGGAGCCCCGGCGGCCGTCCTCAAGGCCGAACGGCGCGCCAAGATCGGGCACGGTGTCACCGGACCGGGGGCCGCGCTGTGGGTCGAGGCCGAGCCGGTCGAGACGCCTGCTCCGGACGGCCGCACGAAGGAACTGGCCGCCGAATACAAGAAGCTGGTCGTCTCGGTGCTGCAACGCCGCGAGGCCTGGCAGATCATCGATGCGGTCAATCAGCTGACCGACCCGTCGGCCATCGCCGACACCGCGGGTTACGCCCCGTACCTGACTTCCGAGCAGAAGCGTGAACTGCTCGAGACCCCCGACGCGGCCGAGCGGCTTGCCACGCTGATCGAGTGGACCAAGGCGCACATCGCCGAGGCGGAGATCAGCGAGAAGATCAGCGAAGACGTGCGCGAGGGCATGGAGAAGAGCCAGCGCGAATTCCTGCTGCGCCAGCAGCTCAACGCGATCCGCAAGGAACTCGGCGAGGACGAGCCCGACGGCGCCGACGACTACCGCACCCGCGTCGAGCAGGCCGACCTGCCCGACACCGTGCGTGAGGCGGCGCTGCGCGAAGTCGGCAGGCTGGAGCGTGCCAGCGATCAGAGCCCGGAATCCGGCTGGATCCGTACCTGGCTGGACACCGTGCTCGAGCTGCCGTGGACGGTGAAGACCACCGACAGCGCCGACGTCTCGGCCGCCCGCGCGGTGCTGGACGCCGACCACCACGGCTTGGAAGAGGTCAAGGACCGCATGGTCGAGTACCTGGCGGTCCGCGCTCGCCGGGCCGCCCGTGGCCTGGAAGTGGTCGGCGGACGCGGGTCCGGCGCGGTGCTGGTGCTGGTCGGCCCGCCCGGCGTGGGCAAGACCTCGCTGGGAGAATCCGTGGCGCGAGCCCTCGGCCGCAAGTTCGTCCGCGTGGCCCTCGGCGGCGTGCGCGACGAGGCCGAGATCCGCGGTCACCGCCGCACCTACGTCGGCGCCCTGCCCGGCCGGATCGTGCGGGCCATGAAGGAAGCCGGTTCGATGAACCCGGTCGTCCTGCTGGACGAGATCGACAAGGTCGGCTCGGACTTCCGCGGCGACCCGGCGGCCGCGCTGCTCGAGGTGCTGGACCCGGCGCAGAACCACACGTTCCGCGATCACTACCTGGATCTGGACCTCGACCTGTCCGACGTGCTGTTCATCGCGACCGCGAACGTCATGGAGACCATCCCCGGCCCGCTGCTGGACCGGATGGAACTGATCACCGTCGACGGCTACACCGAGGACGACAAGGTGGCCATCGCGCGCGACTTCCTGGTGCCGCGGCAGCTGGAGCGCAACGCGCTGACCGCCGAGGAGGTGTCGATCAGCGAGGAAGCGCTGCGCGAGATCGCCGCCGACTACACCAGGGAGGCCGGGGTCAGACAGATGGAGCGGCTGATCGCCAAGGCGCTGCGCAAAGCGGCCACGCGGCTGTCGGAGCGCGAAACCGGATCGGGTTACGACCCGGAATTGGGTTACGACGTCGAGCGTGACGCCGGAGCCCTGACGATCGGTCTGGACGACCTGAAGGACTACTTGGGTCGTCCGCGCTTCACCCCCGACTCGGTGGAACGCACGGCTGTCCCAGGTGTGGCCACCGGCCTCGCCGTGACCGGCGCGGGCGGCGACGTCCTCTACATCGAGGCGAACGCCGCCGAGGGCGAGCGCTCGCTGACCCTCACCGGCCAGCTCGGCGACGTCATGAAGGAGTCGGCACAGATCGCGCTGACCTACGTGCGCTCGCACCTGGAGGAGATCGGGATCGAGCCGTCGGTGCTGGATCGCAACATCCACATCCACTTCCCGGCGGGTGCGGTGCCGAAGGACGGGCCGTCCGCGGGCGTCACGATGGTCACCGCCCTGGTGTCGCTGGCGCTGGGTCGTCAGGTGCGATCGGACGTCGGCATGACCGGTGAGGTCACGCTGAACGGCCGGGTGCTGCCGATCGGCGGCGTGAAGCAGAAGCTGCTCGCCGCCCAGCGGGCCGGCTTGAAGACGGTGTTCATCCCGGCGCGCAACGAGCCGGATCTGGACGACGTCCCGGCGGAGGTGCTGGCCGCGCTGGACGTCCGGCCGGTCGCCGACGTGGCCGACATCCTGGCCTACGCGATCGAGCCGGTCACCGAGCCCGCATTGGGCCCGGCTTTCGCCGCGACCGCCTGACCTGCGTCGAACGAGCCGGGCACGGAGCACTCCGTGCCCGGCTTTTCGCGTACCGCCGACTAGGTGACGGTGACTCCCCCGGTCAGCACATTAGGGCCGAGAACCGTTCCGGCCGCGAAGGTGAGGGCGTTGTCGGCGGCGTAGGCGAGCACGCCGCCGTGTACGTAGCCGAATTGCTGGGTCAGTTCCCGGCGCAGCGGGATGACCAAGGTCGCGGCGCCGTCGCCGAACGCGGTGATCTCGGTGCCGACCAGGGCGGCAAACGGCTGCGCGGCCAATATCTTCTTGGCGCCGTCCAGGTCGAGGGTGCTGACGGCGGTCACTCGGCGAGCTCCCGCGCCGCTCGGGCGCGGTCGGCGGCGAGCGCCAGCCAGGCGGCGTCGGCCAGCTCGCCCGCGACTTCGATGGGAGCGATACGCATGTCGCCGCCCAGCCATTGTCGCGTGTATTCCTGCGCCGGACCCAGCCACAGCGCGTAGAGCAGATCGATCGGAAGATCGCGCACCGTCCCGTATCCGGCGTGGGTGCGCCACCAGCGCGTCACGTCGGACAGGAAGCGGCGATTGCTCTCGCTCTCGCGCACCCCCGGCGGCCGCGCCGAAGTGAGCACGGTCGCACGGTATTGGTTCTCGCACACCCACCGCAGATGCTCCCGTACACCCGCGGTGACACCATCCCGCGCGTCGGCGCTGTCGCCGACCACCGCCCAGAAATGCTGTTGGTAGTCGGCCAGCGCGTTGGCCCACACCTGCCGATACAGGTCGGCCTTGTCGGGAAAGTGGTGGTAGAGCGCGCCGACACTGGCGCCCGCCGCGTCCCGAATCTGCGTCAGCGTCGCGTCGAGCGCACCGTGCTCGGCGAACTGACGCTCGGCCGCCAACAGCAACCGATCTCGAATCTTCATATCCAGAATTTAGTTCTGTTCTTCGTGCTGCGCAACGGGCAGAGTCGCATGGGAGACCGGCAATCGGCACGACGCAGGCGCGGCGATGCCGGCCGACGGGCGATCGCATCGGAATTCCGGTTCGGTGTCGCACCCCTGCGGTAAGAACGGCATGTGGCCAGATGGCTGTTGCATGTCGATCTCGATCAGTTCCAGGCGGCGGTGGAGTTCCGTCGTCATCCGGAACTGCGGGGGCTGCCGGTCATCGTCGGCGGCCACGGCGATCCCGCCGAACCACGCAAGGTGGTGACCTGCGCGTCCTATCCGGCGCGGGCGTTCGGTGTGCGGGCCGGAATGCCGCTGCGCAGCGCCCAGCGCAAGTGCCCCGACGGCGTGTTCCTTCCTTTGGACATGGCTGCCTACGAGGACGCCTCCGACGAGGTCATGGCCCTGCTGCGGACGTTTCCGGGGCAGGTCGAGGTGTGGGGCTGGGACGAGGCGTTCCTCGCCGCCGACACCGACGACCCGGAAGCTCTCGCGCAACAGGTACGCGACGCGATCGCCGGACTCGAGCTGACCTGCTCGATCGGCATCGGGGACAACAAGCTCACCGCCAAGCTCGCGACCGGCTTCGCCAAGTCGGCGGGCAAGTCCTCGGCCGAGCCCGCCGCCGATGCGGGCGCCGCCGCGGGCGTCTTCCGGCTCACCGCCGCGAACTGGACCGAGGTGATGGCCCATCGCCCGACCAACGCGCTCTGGGGCATCGGCAACCGCATCGCCGCCCGGCTCGCCGAGCTCGGTATCGGGACCGTAGGCGAGCTGATGACGGCGGACCGGCATCGACTCGCCGCCGAATTCGGGCCGAACACCGGTCCGTATCTCTGGGTGCTCGGCCACGGCAAGGGCGATACGGACGTCACCACCGAACCGCGAATCCCGATCGGCCGCAGCAAATCGGAGACCTTCCCGCACGATCTGACCGATCCCGGAGAGATCCGCGCCCAAGTCACGCGGCTGGCCACCGAGGTCGCCGAGGAGATGGCCGCGGCGGGCCGGATCGGCACCCGCGTTTCGGTGACGGTGCGCACGAGCACCTTCTACACACGCAGCAAACAGGAAAAACTGCCCGAACCGACCATCGACGTCGCGCGAATCGCCGAGACGGCGTTGCGCATCATCGAACGGTTCGACCTCGACCGCCCGGTTCGTTTGCTCGGCGTGCGGCTGGAACTCCTGCCGCGGTAACTCCCGGACCCGTCCGGACGCTCGTATGCTCGTCCGCATGGAGTTCTGGGCGATGGTGGCACACGAATCGGATAGCGGGATCGTCCTGACCCGGCAGCAGGCCGGCGAGGATTTCCTCGGGCCGGGTGACGTGATGATCAGAGTGCACTACTCGAGCGCGAACTACAAGGACGGGCTGGCGATCACCAAGGGCGGCGGTGTGGTGCGCAACTACCCGATCGTCCCTGGGATCGACATAATCGGCGAGGTGGTCGAGTCCGCCGACGACGATTTCGCCCCGGGTGACCAGGTGATCGCGCACGGATACGACATCGGTGTCGCGCACAACGGCGGCTTCGCCGAATACGCCAGGGTGCCCGCCGAATGGGTGGTCGAGCTGGAGGGCCTGAGCCTGCGCGACGCGGCCGCGCTCGGCACCGCCGGGTTCACCGCGGCGCTGAGCGTGCAGGCCTTGCTCGATCGCGGCCTCACGCCGGACGCGGGCCCGGTGCTGGTCACCGGCGCGACCGGCGGGGTCGGCAGCGTGAGCATCGACATTCTCTCCGGCCTCGGCTTCGAAGTCATCGCTTCCACCGGCAAGACCGACGCGGACGACCTGCTCAGCGAGATCGGTGCGAACGAGGTGATCGGCAGGCTGCCGGAGGACCCGAACACCAAGCTGCGGCCATTGACCAAAGCGCGGTGGGCCGCGGCCGTGGACAGCGTCGGCGGCGCGTCGCTGGCCTACGTGCTGAGCGCCACCGGCTACGGCGGCGTGGTCGCGGCCAGCGGGCTCACCGGCGGAGCGGAACTGCCCACCACGGTGATGCCGTTCATTCTGCGCGGCGTCACCCTGGAAGGCATCGATTCGGTCAACCTTCCGATCGAGCGCCGCAGGGAGGTGTGGGCCCAGCTCGGCAAAGAACTACGACCGCAGCATCTTTCGACCCTGGAGAACTACGCTCCGATCACCGATGTGGAGAGGGTGCTGCACTCCATCCGCAACGGCAGCCACCGGGGGCGCACCGTTCTCGGCGTCATGGGCGAATTCTGACCGCAAGTCCTCGGTAGCGCTCGGACGACCTCCACGCCGGATACGTTCCGGACCTACCGAGACCGCAGGGCATGAGACCGATCCGCGAAGCCCGGCTCGATTCGTTCGAGCCGGGCTTCGTCGGTTCGCCCGAGCGTGCTCCCCTTCCGCGGACGGCCTCGATCGGAGCTCGCCGCGCGGGGGAAGCCGTTGCCACCGTCACGAGCACCGATCCGATACGGTTCTTCCGCATCCACCCACGTGCTCGCTCCGGTCGAGAGGCGAATTTCGTTGTCCGCGAATCCGTTCTGGCGTTCGATGTCGATTGTGGCGGTGTCCGCACTGCTGGCCGCGCCCGCGTACGGCCGGGCCGAGCCGGTGGCCGACTCGCACCCGAGCGGCGCGGACCGCTTCTACCACCAGACGCTCGAGTGGAAGCCGTGCGGCGTCGAGAATTTGGACAAAGCCGGTGGCGAGTGCGCGAATGTCCTCGTGCCGCTCGACTACGGGCGTCCCGACGGTCGCACGATCACCTTGGCGATATCCCGGGTCAAGGCGAGCGATCCGGCGCGGCGGCGGGGCATCCTGGTGTCGAATCCGGGCGGTCCCGGCGGCCCGGGCCTGGACAGTGTGGATCTGCTCGGTGACGTGCTGTCGCCCGACGTGCTGGCGAGTTACGACCTGATCGGGATGGACCCACGCGGAGTCGGCGAATCGACCTCGAGTCCGCGGTGCGGGTGGCCGGTCGGCGAGATGGTCCGGTCGGCGGGCCTTGATCCGCTGGGTTTCGTGCACGACACCGTTCAATCCGTCGGCATGGCCGCGAGCTGCGTCGTTCGTGATCCGGAGTTGGTGCGGCAGTTCACCACTCGCAATACGGCGCGGGACATGGACGTCGTCCGGGCGGCCCTGGGCGAGGAGAAGATCAATTTCTACGGCTTGTCCTACGGCACGTATCTCGGGGCGGTGTTCACCCAGATGTTCCCCGAGCGCAGCGATCGGGTCGTGCTCGACAGCGCGATCGACCCGGATCGGTATTGGACGGGCTTGGTACAGGATTGGGGACCCGCCGACGAGATCGCTCTGGACGATTGGGCGGTATGGGCCGCCGCCCGGGACGAGGAGTTCCGGCTCGGCGCGACGCCGCAGCAAGTGCGCGCGCAGGTCGAGGAGTTGGTCCGCATCGCCCACCGCCAGCCGATCGTCATCGATGGATTCGCGATCGACGACCATTGGTTGCCGTTCATCCTGCACGCTTTGCTGTGGAATTTCCGGCTGAACGAACCGCTGGCCGCGACGGTGCGCGAACTCGCCGACGCCGCGGGCGGTCCGCCCACGACCTCCCGGACGCCGCGGTTGCGCGCCATCGTGGCGGCGCTGCGCGACAACGAGAATTCCGTCTTGGCGGAGGTCGCCTGCGGCGATGTCAGCGCGCCCGTCGATCCCCTCTGGTACTGGCGCAACATCGAGGAGAACCGGGCCACGCAACCGGTGTTCGGCGCGCTGGCGGGCAACATCCAGCCGTGCGCCTTCTGGCCTCGACCGGTCGAACCCGCGACCGTGGTCCGGAACGCGGTGCCCGCCCTCATCGTGCAGGCGACGGGAGATCCGCGCACTCCCTATGCGCACGGCGTCCGGCTGCACCAGTTTCTGTCGCAGTCGCGGATGGTCACGTTGCAAGACGTCCGTATCCACATGACGTTCCGGCCCGAGCTGAGCAGTTGCGTGAACAACGCGATCAACACCTACTTCGGCGCGGGAACCCTGCCGGACGCCGACACGACCTGTACCGCGGATCAGACGGCGAGCTAGCCGGGCGACGGATCACGCCGCGGCGGTGACGGGTTCCTCGGCGAACTGCGTCCGGTACAGCTCCGCGTAGCGGCCATCGGCGTTCAGCAGCTCAGGGTGCGTGCCGCGTTCCACGATCCGGCCGTCTTCCAGAACCAGGATCTGGTCGGCGGCGCGGATGGTGGACAGCCGGTGTGCGATCACCAGCGCGGTCCTGCCCTCCAGCGCCTCGGACAGCGCCTCCTGCACGGCGGCTTCCGAGGTCGAGTCCAGCGAAGCGGTCGCCTCGTCCAGGATCACCACGCGCGGCTGCTTGAGCAGCAGGCGCGCGATGGTCAGGCGCTGACGCTCTCCGCCGGAGAGCCGGTAGCCGCGCTCGCCGACCACGGTCTCCAGCCCGTCCGGCAGCGACGCGACCAAGTCGCGCAGCCGGGCGCGCCGCAGCGCGTCCCAGAGGTCGTCCTCGGTGGCCTCCGGCCGCGCGAGCAGCAGATTGGCGCGAATGGTGTCGTGGAACAGGTGCCCGTCCTGGGTGACGAGCCCGACCGTGTCGCGGATCGATCCGGTGGTCAGCTCGCGCACGTCCATGCCGTTCAACCGCACCGCGCCCGCGTCGACATCGTAGAGGCGGGAGACCAGCTGCGCGATGGTCGACTTGCCCGCGCCCGACGAGCCGACCAACGCGATCAGCTGACCGGGCTCGGCGCGCAGCGACACGTCGTGCAGCACCTCCACTCCGCCGCGAGTGTCCAGATTCGCCACGTCCTCCAGCGAGGCCAGCGACACCTTGTCGGCCGACGGGTAGCCGAAGCGCACCGCGTCCAGCTCCACCGCGACCGGGCCCGCAGGCACCGTTTTCGCATCCGGCGCGTCTTCGATCAGCGGCTTCAGGTCGAGCACTTCGAAGACGCGCTCGAAGCTGACCAGCGCGGCCATGATCTCCATCCGGGCGCTGGCCAGCGCGGTGAGCGGCGTGTAGAGCCTGGTCAGCAGCAGCGACAGCGATACGACCGCGCCCGCGTCCAATTGCCCGCGCAGCGCGTACCAGCCGCCGAGCCCGTACACCAAGGCGATCGCCAGCGCGGACACGAGCGTGAGCGAGGTGACGAAGACCGTTTGCAGCATCGCGGTGCGCACGCCGATGTTCCGCACCCGGCGGGCCCGCAGCGCGAACTCGTCGGACTCCTGTTCCGGACGGCCGAACAGCTTGACCAGCGTCGCGCCCGGCGCGGAGAACCGCTCGGTCATCTGGGTGCTCATCGCCGCGTTCAGCCCGGCCGCTTCCCGCTGCAAATCGGCTAGGCGGGTGCCCATCCGGCGCGCGGGCAGCACGAATACCGGAAGCAACACCAGCGCCAGCAACGTGATCTGCCACGAGATGCTGATCATCACCCCGAGGGTCAACGCGAGGGTCACCAGATTGGCCACCACGCCGGACAGGGTGTCGCTGAACGCGCGCTGGGCGCCGATGACGTCGTTGTTCAAGCGGCTGACCAGCGCGCCGGTCCTGGTTCGGGTGAAGAAGGCGACGGGCATCTTCTGCACGTGATCGAACACGGCGGTGCGCAGGTCGAGGATGAGCCCTTCCCCGATTCGCGCCGACATCCACCGGGTCGCCACCCCGAGTCCGGCGTCGAACACCGCGAGCACGCCGATCACCACCGCGAGGACGACCACCACTCGCGGCGCGGCGCCGCCGACTATGTGGTCGACGACGCGGCCCGCCAGCACCGGCGTGGCCACGGCGAGTACCGCCGATATCACGCTGAACAGCAGGAACGCGCCGATCCGGCGCCGGTGCGGCGCGGCGAACCGAACGATGCGCCGTGCGGTGGCGCGGCGGAACGGCCGCTGTTCCTGCGGGGCGTTCGCCCGCCGGTACATTTGGCTCCACGCCACGGATTCGATGCTCACGTTGTTCTCCCTCTCGCTCCCCGCCCCATCCAAGACCTGGCCACCGACACTAAGACCTCAACAATGGTTGAGTTCAAGTCGATTCCGGCCCGGCGGCGTTTCCGCCCACGGCGAAACGAGCAGCAACCCGAACCCAGACGGCTGATCGACATTCGCGTAACCAGCGCATCGCGCGCACCACAAGCGCAGCAGTCGTCATTGGCGTATACCGGCGAGTGTGAACACGGAGACACCGGTTCCTCGAGGCGGCGGTCCGGGCATCGACGCGGCGAGCCAGCGACTACGACCAAATGGCTCTCGAGTTTCCGAAGCCGAACCTTGAGCAGGCTTTCGTCGGACCGGCCTGATACGAGTGATCTTGTTGCGAACACGTCGCCGCCACCGCGGGCGGTCCAGAGGGCATCACGTCCTCGACGAGCCACTGCTGCCGACGAGCCTGACAATGGCCGCCCTCACTCCGCGCGCACCGGCTCCGCGACTCGCATCCCGGACGCGCTCAGCGCACCTCAGCCATGTCTTTCGAGCGAAGCGAGACCGAGCCTGTTCCGTTCGCGGCCCGGCTCGCGTTTGCGCGGCCGCCGCGTAGGCGACGAAGGAGCACGCGGCGGTCGCGCAAAC